>CAYXJH010000099.1:4820-9717 GCA_964465415.1 uncultured Gemmatimonadaceae bacterium | reverse complement strand
GGCAATGGCCACGCCTCCGAGCGGCGCGCTAACGATGCGCGGCACGCGGACCAGGTCGGTGGTGGGCCGCGTCCCGACGACGGTCTCGAGCGGCGGGAGCGGCTGGACCGGCTCTACCGGGCGATCGGGAGACTGCCTGAAGTCGATCGGGCACTGGTGATGATGTACCTCGACGACCACAGCTACCGCGAGATGGCGGACGTGCTGGGCCTGACGGAGAGCAACGTCGGGGTGAAGCTGCACCGGATCAGGAAGCGGCTGGAGAACGAGCTGACGGAGACGGCGCAATGAATCTGGACGACCTCAAGGGCGCCTGGCGGAGCGAGGAAGCGGCGCTGCGCCATGGGCCCAAGGATGGAGAGCTGATGGAACGAGTGCGAACGCAGGCAACGGATCTGGACCGGGCGGTTCGACGGAGGGATCGGAGGGAGATCGCGGTGGCGCTCGTCGTCACGGTATTTTTCCTGTCACAGTTCGGAGGCGCATCGGGTCTGACGCGGGCGGGCATCCTTCTATGGCTGGCGGCGGGAACGCTGGTCGTCGTCATGTTGCGTCGTGCCCGCCGGCCGGGACTCGAGTCGGACCCGACCGCGCCGCTGTTGGTAGCGCTGCGTCAGGAGAGGGACCGGGTCGCCGCGCAGATCCGCCTGCTCACGACGGTGCTATGGTGGTACATCCTCCCCCTGGCGCTCGCGCCCGTCCTGATCTTCGCCGGAGCGGTCGACTCGTGGCTCGCCACGGCGGTGTACGGTGTGGCGGTCGCCGCCCTGGGCGCGCTGGTCTACGGCCTGAACCAGCGCGCGGTGGACAACGACCTGCGCCCCCACCATGCCGAGATCGAAAGAATGCTCGCGCAGATGGAGGGCCGATGAGCGCCCGCCCGGATCGCGTGCGCGGGATCGTCTCGGCCGGTGTGCTGGCGGCGGGGCTGGTTGTGCCCGGGACCGCCGCTCCGCAGACAGCCACGTCGCTCGAGGATCTCGCCACGGGATTCCGGACGGAACACGACGTGCCTGGACTGGTGGTGGCGACGCTCGGCCACGCTGGGGAGCGGGTACTCGCGCTCGGTACCGCGTCGGCCGAGACGGCCACGCCCGTGGACCGGCGGACGCGCTTCGAGATCGGCTCCGTGACCAAGGTGTTCACCGCGCTGCTGCTGGCAGACCTGGTCGTACGGGGCGACGTGGAGCTGGACGACCGGGCGGCCGGGCACCTGGCCGGCGAGGGGCGGGACAACCCGGCCCTGGCGGCGATCCGGCTGCACGAGCTGGCCACGCACACCTCTGGCCTGCCGCGCCTCCCGGCCAACCTCCGCCCGTCCAGCATCACCGACCCGTACGTGGACTACACGGCCGAAGACCTGGAGACGCTGATGGCCGGAATCGAGCCGCCCCGGGCTCCGGGTGAGGCCTACGAGTACTCGAACCTGGCGGCGGGGCTCCTCGGCTACCTGCTGGCCCGCCGTGCCGGCGGGCCGCTGCACCAGGTCCTGCACGAACGCGTAATCGGCCCGTTGGGATTGGATGCCACGTTCCTGCCACCACCACGCATGGCTCCGGAGGACCAGGGCGAAACCGGCCCTCGGCGGATCGCCGTCGGTCATTCCAACGGCGTGGCGGTCCCGCCCTGGCGCTTCGACGCCCTGGGTGGGCTGGGTGGGATGTGGTCCACAGCCGACGACCTGATCCGGTTCCTGCGCCACATGCTGCACCCCCCGGACGGGTTGGCGGGCGACGCGATCCGGCTGTCCCTGGAGCCTCGCGCCGACGGGCCGGGCGGGCTGACCATGGCTCTGGGATGGCATGGGGTCGAGCTCTCCGGCCCGGGCCGGGTCTACTTCCACAACGGCGGCACGGGTGGGTTCCGCGCCTTTGTTGCCTTCGCTCCCGAGGCGGGCATCGGAGCGGTGGTGCTGACGAACGGCGTCGTGCCGCTGCCGGCGCTGGACGCCTTCGCACTCCAGGTCCTGCTTTACGCGGCCGCCCAGCCGGCGGCGGGCGCTACGTGATGGTCCCCGCCCTGTTGCTGGTGTTGACCGGACCCACGAACCGTCGCCAAGCTGCTGGGGTGACGAACGAGACGACCCAGCAGGGAGAGACGCGTGGACAACCTGAAAGGCCACCTCCTCATCTCCGGCGGCAAGCTCTACGACCCGAACTTCCGCCATACGGTGGTACTCGTGGGCGACCACGGGCCCTGGGGCGCCGTCGGTGTCGTCCTGAACCGCCCCACGGATGTTACGGTGGCCGAAACGGTGCCGACCCTGGCCGGCCTGGTCGATCCCGGCGCGCCCCTCTTCCAGGGCGGGCCTGTCGAGCCGGACCAGGCCGTGGTTCTGGCCGAGGTCGCGCCGCCCGGGCTCGTGGACGTGCCCGTGTTCGGCGCCGTGGGCTTTCTGACCGGTGATATCCCCGTGGAGGTTCGATCCTACATGCAGAGGGCGCGCGTTTACGTGGGCCATTCGGGGTGGGGTCCGGGCCAGCTCGAGGCCGAGCTGGAAGGCAACGCCTGGATCGTCGAAGCCGCCACGGAGGAGGACGTCTTCAACCCGTCACCGGACTCGCTGTGGCGCAGCATCCTTGAACGAAAAGGACCCGACTTCGCCGCCCTGGCGCGTATCCCCTTCGATCCGTCGATGAACTGACGCCAGCGGATCAGGTCCTCTCCCCGCGTTTCCGCATCGGTACGCTGATCCGAGTGGGGAGGCCTGGGGCGCTGGCACGGGCCATGCCTCCCTTCGAGCGGAAGACACCACGGACTCGAACAGCGGAGATCATCATGCGCATCGGAATCGGACTCGGGACCCTCCTCCTGATCATTCTCATCATCGTCTTCCTCTTCTGAGCCACGGCGGGCCCGGGTCGGCGGTCCCGAATACGTCTACGGGCCATCCCTTTCGACCCGCTCGCGCATGGCGGCGGTCCTCTCCTCCATGGCGGCAAGGACGGTCTGGAACCGGGCCTCCTGTCGTAGTGGCGCCAGTACCGGGTCCGCGCGCGTCGTCGCCGGCTGGACCCAGCCGCGCTCGAAAGCGGTCTCCAGCCAGTCGAGCGCGGCCTGGTGGTCGCCGCGAATGACGGCCGCGCCGGCCAGGGAGTAGGGGTAGGAGGGGGTCACGTCGCCGGCGCCCATGATCTCGCGGATCCTCCGTTCGGCGCTGTCGAGGATCCGGAGGGCCCGGTCCTTGTCGCCGGCGCGGTGCACGATACGGGCGAGGAGGATCGACGGCTCGGGGTTGAATCGACCGGGCATGTCGGGCATCTCGGCCATGACCTGTTCCAGAAGCCCTGCGGCTTCGTCCTCGGCGCCGGCGAGCATGAGGACCCAGGCGACGCCGGCCAGAATCCGGGGGTGTGGCTGGGCCGCGGCGAGGTCGAGCAGCGGGTCGATGGCCGCGTCTGCGCGGCCTTCCACGACGTCGACCCAGGCGAGCGCGTACGGCGTAACCCAGTAGTCCGGGCGCGCCCGGTAGGACCGCTCGAGCTCGGCCCGGGCGCGGTCGTACAGCCCCAGGATTCGGTAGAAGTTCCCGATGTTGGTCCGGATCACATAGTCCTGTGCCGGATCGTGGACCAGGGCTTGCCGGGCCAGGGCCAGCGCCTTGTCCCACGCCCCGGTCATGCCATGCGCGAGGGCCAGATTGTTCATGACCGATGCGTCGCTCGGATTGAGCTCGAGCGCTTTCTCGATCGCCGGGATCGCCTCGGCGAAGCGACCACTGGAGAGGAACGCGCCCCCCAGCGCGCGGTGCGCGTCGGCCAGGTCGGGCTGGAGCGCGAGGGCCCGCCGCGCCGATTCGAACCCCGACTGGAGCATGGAGCGGTCGGTACCGAAATTGAAATAGTGCGTGCTGTACAGCAATCCGAGCGCGGCGTGGGCCAGCGCGAAGTCGGGATCGCGCTCGATCGACGCCCGGTACAGCGGGATCGCCTCACCCGCGGCGTCGGGAGTCCCGCCGCGGGCTGCCTCGCGTGCCCGGAGGAAGAGGTCGTAGGCGACGGGGTCGGTCGTAGGCGTACGCTCGATCCGCTCGCCGATACCGCCCGCGAGCTCGACCTTGAGCGCGTCGACAACCGCGTTCGCGATCTCGGCCTGGAGCGCGAAAACGTCCTCGATCCGGCGGTTCAGCGAGCTCCCCCAGACCGGTGTGTCCGTGCCCGGCTCGATGAGCTGCACGACGACCCGGACCTGGTCCCCGATCCGGCGCAGACTGCCCTCCAGGACGTACCCGGCGCCCAGCTCCGCGGCGATCTCGGGGATCCCCTTGTCCGTACCCTTGTACCGCATCACCGACGTACGGCTGATCACGGCGAAATCGGGAACCAGCCCGAGGTTCATCAGGATGTCCTCGGTGATCCCGTCCGCGAAGTACTCGTTCTCCTCACCGCCCGCCAGATTCGTGAACGGGAGGACCGCGATCACGTGCCTCGTCGCCCCCGCGTCCGCCTCGTTCCGGCCCACCGCGCCACCCGACCCGGGGCCCAGGTAGGCATAGCCGCCGAAACCGACCAGCCCCACCAGGATCCCGACCCCCACCCAGCCCGCCATCCGTGCGCGGCCCCCGTCATGGGCCGGGACGTGACTTGGAGTTGGCGCTATGTGCGCCGTGTCGGTGGCCGACGCCTCGGGCCCCGCTGCCCGCCGGACACCGTCCGGCGTGATGTCGTAGGCCCAGGAGAGGACGAGGGCAATGGGGAACCCGAGGACCAGGAGCACGACGACGAGTCGGTAGGTCCAGTCCGGCAGCAGCAGCGCGGGCGTGAGCAGATCCGCCGACTGGGCCACGATGAATGCGACCACGGCGTAGACCCCGGCCGTCCGGAAGACGCGGCGCCGCTTCAGGTCCCTGAGGAACGATTGGATGCTTACGATCATGACTGCGCGATCCGGCTGGGTG
>CAYXJH010000099.1:0-4720 GCA_964465415.1 uncultured Gemmatimonadaceae bacterium | reverse complement strand
CCAAGGGACCGCGCCATGTCTGATCACGACCGCCCGAGCCGGATTCGCGTCCACGACTCCATGCAGCAGGACTACTCCTACACCGTCGTCGAGCCCATGGGCGAGAACTTCGACCCCGACTTTCAGCCGGAGGTCACGCCGAAGGAGATGCTCGAGCTCGGCGTCTTCGGCGGCCGGTACATGACCGATTGCACCGACGAGTTCCCCGCGGACTGGTTCGAGAACGCCCGCCTCTCGCCGCGCCGCGACCCGGCGCTCAACTGCTTCGGCGTCAACGCGTCCCAGCCGCTGGCCGTCTGGCGAAAACGGGGGTGGATCCACAAGCACGACCCGCGGGGCTGGTTCCAGTGGTACTGCCGCTACTACATGGGCCGGCGTGGCCCCGACGACAACCGGCAGATCAAGCGCTGGCGAGCCATGCGCCGGCACGTGGCCCAGGTGGAGAAGAACTGCGACCCCGGCGACGCGTCGTGCCGGCCCCGCCAGCGCCAGGCCCTCCTCCACTGGGCGTATGATTCCCGAAGGATCTGAAGGCACGGCGCCACGAACGGGCCGACCCGACCGGCGCGGTGACCTGCGCGAGCCTGGAAGGGTGGTAGGGCCGTCGGACAGGGTCCGCCGCGGGTTGAGGACAACCCATCGCGCTCCGGCGGCCGGCCGGCTCATCGCTCGATTTCCATCGCATGGCGATGCGACCGAAGACAGGGCTCCCACGGCGTCACCCGCGGAACACGCCCCGAGGCCTCGGGGGCCGCTCTAGCTCCGCCGCAAGCTCGCCGGGACCCTTGCCGAAGATCGGCAGGTGCGGCTCCGTCGCGCTCTTCCACCAGGGGTCCGATGCCGAAAGCCGGCGCACGTGCGACGGAGCCAGCCCGACGAACGAGATCCAGATGCGCTGCACGTCCTGCAGGGGACCCACCATTTCGCGGAGGCGCGTGATCGGGGTCTCCACCTCCTCGTCCGCGGCCACCAGGGCGACCTCCACGTCGCCGTCTGGAATATCCTCCCCCCGGGCGACGGCCCCGTAGATCCACGCACCCATGGGCGCAGGCGTCACGTGCCCGAGGGCCGTTCGCAGGGCGTCCACGATCGTCTCGAACCGCTCGGCCTCAGCGCGGAAGAGCGAGCCCAGCGGAAGGTAGAGGGGGTGGCTCACGTCGGCGCGGTAGAGGCGGCTACGACCCTCCCCGAGCTCCTCGACGATCCCTCCCTCCTTCAGCGCCTTGAGCGTGTTCCGGACCGCCTGGGCGCTCAGCCGGGTTCGGTCGGCCAGGGCGCGCACGGCCAGCGAGGCCTCCGACTCCAGGAGCTCGCGCAGAAGTCGCACCGAGCCCGGGGTCGCGAGGAGCGTGCTCGTCGGGTAGCGGAGGAAGCTCTCGGGTATGTTCGGTGTGCGCATCGGAACCCGTCCCAGGTGGGGTCAGAGAGGCCAATCATTCTGTGCTTACGACAATCTTTCTGGTTCAGAGGCCCCTCGCAAGGTGTAGGATCGATCAATTAGCATCTGAATTCCGTCACAACCCCGCGAGCACCCTTTCGAACGGGAAGCGCTCCGGCGAGCGCATTGCGCCGGTGGGACCACATCCTTCCCCACCCTGCTCACCCACGCTCGATAGAGGAGGCGGGCGAGACGCCCGATTGCGTTACCCACCGAGTTCGTAGAGATTCCGACCGATCCCCGGCCGTGCCTGGCACGTCCGTGTTGTTGTCCGATGCACGGTACTTCGCATGAAATCACGCTTCCGGTTTTTCGGGCTGGCCCTGCTATCCGGCCTGCTACTGTTGCCCATGGCGCTGGCCGCCCAGGGTCTTCCGCCGCTGCTCGATCGGGAGGTGTTCTTTGGCGATCCCGAGATCGCCAGCGCGCAGCTCTCTCCCGACGGTCAGTATGTCTCTTTTCGCCGCCCTCACCAGGGGGTTATGAACCTCTGGGTGAAGGGTATCGACGAGCCGTTCGAGGCGGCCCGGCCGGTGACCGCGGCCACGGACCGGCCGATCCCGGGTTACTTCTGGAGCCGAGACAGCCGGTACCTGCTGTACGTCCAGGACCGGGCGGGTGATGAGAACTTCCACGTCTGGGCGGTCGACCCGTCGGAGGCGGTGGACGGGGCGATCCCCGAGCCCCGGAACCTGACGCCGGTGGAGGGTGCACGGGCGATGATCTACAGCGTGCCTCGCAGCCGCCCGGACGTGATCATGGTGGGCCTGAACGACCGGGATCCTTCCTTCCATGACGTGTACCAGGTGGACCTGTCGACGGGGGAGCGGACGCTCCTGATCGAGAACACGGAGCGGGTCGCCGGCTTCTTCTTCGATCCCGCGGGGAACGTGCGGCTTGCCATGCGGCAGACGCCGGGTGGCGGGACGGAGTTGTTGACGGTCGTGGACGGCCGGGTGGCGGAGCAGGTGTACACGTGCACGTTCGAGGAGAGCTGCGGGCCCGTGCGCGCGCACCCCGACGGCCGCCGGGTCTACCTGGTGACGAACCGAGGAGCCGATGTGGACCTTGTCCGCCTGGTTCTCTTCGACCCGGAGACGGGGGAAGAGGTGCTGGTGGAGCAGGATCCCGAGGGCCAGGTGGACCTGGCCGGCGCCGTCTTCTCGGACGTGAGCGAGGAGCTGACCGCAACGTTCTATTACGGCGACCGGCTCCGGATCTACGCCCGATCGGAGGACTTCGCACGTGACCTGGAGCGGCTCCGTGACGGGCTGCCGGACGGGGACATCCTGCCGGGCTCGACCACGGCGGACGAGCGGCGGATGCTGGTGTCGGTGACCCGGGACGTGGACCCCGGCTCGACCTACCTGTACGACCGGGACAGCGGCGAGATCGCATTCCTGTACCGGTCGCGTCCCGAGTTCCCCGTGGAGCACATGGCCGCCATGGAGCCGATCCGGTACGCGGCCCGGGACGGCCTGGAGATCCAGGGGTACCTGACGCTGCCCCAGGGCGTGGAGCCCCGGAACTTGCCCCTGGTCGTCAACCCGCACGGCGGGCCGTGGGCCCGGGACACGTGGGGCTACGATTCGTTCGCCCAGTTCCTGGCCAACCGCGGCTACGCCGTCCTTCAGCCCAACTTCCGTGGGTCCACCGGATTCGGCAAAGCCTTTCTGAACGCGGGCAACCGGGAATGGGGCACCGGGTACATGCAGCACGACATCACGGACGGCGTGCAGCACCTGATCGCGGAGGGGATCGCGGACCCGGACCGGATCGCCATCTACGGCGGCTCCTACGGCGGATACGCGACGCTGGCCGGGGTGACGTTCACGCCGGACCTGTATGCCGCCGCCATCCCGTACGTTGCGCCGTCGAGCCTGATCACGCTGATCGAGTCTTTCCCCGCATACTGGCGGCCGTTCCTGGAAGGCACCTGGTACCGCCGGGTGGGCGACCCGGAGGATGCGGATGACCGGGCCGACCTCATCGCCCGGTCGCCGCTGACCCACGTGGACAGCATCCGGACGCCCCTGTTGGTGGTGCACGGCGCCAACGACCCGCGGGTGACCCAGCGGGAGAGCGACCAGCTGGTCGTCGCGCTCAGGGATCGGGGCATCGCGGTGGAGTACATCGTGGCCCCGGACGAAGGCCACGGGTTCGCGGGCCGCAACAACCGCATGGCGCTGGCGGTTGCGATGGAGCGGTTCCTGGCCGAGCACGTGGGCGGCCGGTACCAGCCGGACGTGCCCGACGTCCTGGCCGAGCGCCTCGAGGTGCTCACGGTGGATCCGGCGACGGTGGAGGTGGCCGACGTCGTCGCGTCAGACCTTTCCGCGCTGCCACCCGCCGAGTTCGACGGCAGCCGCCTCGCGCCCGTGACCCTGTCCTACGTGACGACCCTGGACGCCATGGGCCAGGAGCTCCGGATCGAGCATGAGATCACGGCGTCGGCCGCCGAGGAGAATGGCGTCGCGGTCTGGCGGGTGACCAGCACGGGGACGATGATGGGCCAGCCAATGGAGGACGTGACCCTCGTGACGCGGGACGATCTGCGCCCGCTGCGCCGGTCCATCCAGCAGGGTCCGCAGCAGATCGAGGTCACCTACGGCGCCGACCGGGTCACCGCGGTGGCGGGTCCCATGGGCGAGCTGGGCGCGGACTATGAAGGGGTCATGGCTGTGGACGGGCCCGTGTTCGACGTGGGGCTGGGCACCCTCCCGCTGGCGCCGGGCTACAGCGCGCGGATCCAGCTCTTCGAGCTGGCCCAGGCCAGCGTTCGTCCGTACGCCGTCACGGTCACGGGCACGGAGGAGGTGACGGTGCCCGCCGGGACGTTCGAGACGTTGGTCGTCGAGATCCGACCCGCGGACGGCTCGGCGCCGCGGCGCGTGTATGTCTCGGCGGAGGATCCGCGTGTGGTCGTGCGGCAGATCGCGCCGCTGCCCGCCCAGATGGGCGGTGGCACGGCCACCTCGGAGCTGGTGGAGATGAGGCCGGACGCCTGACCTCCCGGCAGGGTCGTGGGCGGCGCCGGCCAGCCGGGTCGGCGCCGCCCTCCTTGACCACGACGACGTGAGCCTCGCCGGCGCGTCAGGACTGGGAAGCCGCCTCCACCTCCTCTTTCCGACACGACACCGAACCCTCGACCGGCGCGACCAGGCGCCGCGCACGCCAGTCGCTCAGGTTCCACGTGCGCCAGCCGCCAGGCCGGTCACCGCTCCACCGCTCCTCGAGCATGCCGGCGACACGACACCGCTCCGCTTCGGGCAGCTGGTCGAG
>CAYXJH010000098.1:0-9896 GCA_964465415.1 uncultured Gemmatimonadaceae bacterium | reverse complement strand
CGCCACAAGGGCGAACCGGATCCGGCCGGCCCGGACCGCCTCCCGGACCGGCTGGGTCCCAGGGACGACGGCTCCCGCCCTGGCCGCCAGCCCTAGAAGCTGGAGCACCGGATCAGGCGACGTCT
The DNA here is from genome assembly GCA_964465415.1 of uncultured Gemmatimonadaceae bacterium. GTDB lineage: Bacteria > Gemmatimonadota > Gemmatimonadetes > Longimicrobiales > RSA9 > SLCC01. The sequence continues at coordinate 9,771 of CAYXJH010000098.1, read as the reverse complement.
TCCCGCTCCTCTGAATCCTCCGCCCCCGCTGTCCCCTCCTCGTCCTTGGCGGCGGGGCCCAGCGTGGCCACATCCACGCCCAGGATCTCGGCGGCCATCTGACGCGCTTCCTCCATGTCCTCGTCGGATGGGCCGTCCGAGGCCGGTTCCGCCTCCGCGTCCTCGGCGACCGTCAGCTCCTCGATCACACCGAGGAGGTGGTCGGCCTCCGCATCCGCCACGCCCTCGATCGCCAGGAAATCATCACGGTCGAGGTCGATGATATCGAAAAAAGTAGTATATCCAGCCCCTTCCAGGGCCGCCAGAGTTTCGGCCGGCAGCTCCAGCTCCGACAGCGGGAAATCGGCGCCTTCGAACTCGTCCTCGTCCGGGATGCCGAAGAGCGCCGCGTCCGCGCCGCGCTCGAGCCATTCGCGGCTGCCATACAGGTCGAGCTGCCATCCGATGAGCTGGCTGGCGAGCCGCACGTTCTGGCCGTTGCGGCCGATGGCCAGCGACAGCTGGTCCTCGTCCACGATGGCCGTGATCACGCCGCGGTCGGAATCGCTCAGGACCTTCGCGACGCGGGCAGGGGCCAGGGCCCGCCGGGCGTAGACCTCCGGGTCCGGGTGCCAGGGGACAATGTCGATTCGCTCACCGCCCAGCTCCCCGACCACCGCCTGGACCCGGGAGCCCTTGAGGCCCACGCACGCGCCGACCGGGTCGATGGATTCGTCGCGAGACGAGACGGCGACCTTCGTCCGGCCGCCGACCTCGCGAGCCAGCCCCTTGATCTCGACGATGCCCTGATAGATCTCGGGCACCTCGAGCTTGAATAGCGCCGCAACGAACAGCGGGTCGGCACGAGACAGCACGAGCCGCGGACCCTTCGATGTCTCCTCGACCTTCTTGAGCACCGCGCGAATCGACTCGCCCTGCCGGAAACGCTCCCGCGGGTTCTGCTCCTTCCACGGGATGATCGCGTCCGCGTCCCGGGCCTCGTTGAGCAGCAGCACCAGCTTGCCCCGCTCCACCTGCTGGACCTCGCCGCTGAGCAGCTCGCCGGCTCGGGCTTCGAACTCGTCTCGGATCTTCTGACGCTCGCCCTCCCGTACGCGCTGGATGATCCGCTGCTTCGCCGCCATCACCGCATTACGGCCGAACTCGGCGAAGGCTACCGGGATCTCGAGAACGTCGCCCGGCTCGAAGTCGGGGTCATCCCAGCGCGCTTCCTCCAGCGCCACCTCCCTGGAGGGATCCTCGACCTCCTCCACGACCTCCTTCAGGACCGTGATCTGGATGCCGCCGCCCGACTCGTCGATGCTGATCTCCGCCTCGACATTCAGGCCGAACCGCTTGGCCAGCGCCGCCATGATGCCATCCCGAATGAGGTCGTGCAGCTCCGCATCCGAGAGGTTCTTGTTGTTGGTCATCTCCCGGAACGCCGCGAGAACCTGCATGCCTTCGTTCGCCATAGCTCTCCCTTATTCGTTCCACCGGAACACGAGGTGCGCGCGCGAGATCGCCTCGCGCGAGACCGCCACCTCCGCACCGTCGCTCAACCTCAGACGGACCATCTCCCCATCCGGCCCATCCGTCACGCCCAGCAGCTCGCCCTCGAGGCGCCGGTCCCGGCCGGCCAGCGGGGCGAACCCGCGGACCGCGACCTCCTGGCCGGCGAACCGCTCGAAGTCTTCCCGACGGACGAGCGGCCGCTCCACGCCGGGCGACGACACCTCCAACACGTAGGTGTCCGGCAATGTCGCCAGAGTGTCCAGGTACTCCTCGAGCGTCCGGCTGATCCGGGCGCATTCGTCCAGCGAGATCCCCCGGCCCGGCTCCGCATCGGTCCGATCCGCGCGAACCCGGAGCACCGGGCGAGTCCGTGACCCTGCCCGTTCGAGCTCCACGAGTTCGAAGCCGAGCGCTTCGACCCGCTCCCGTATCACATCCTCCAGCGACGGCTCGGACATCCCACCTCAATAAAAAAGTGGGGGTGTGCCCCCCACTCCATAGCAGTCTCGCCTGCGGAGACCGCGCACCTTTGGATGATATAAGAGGTTAGGGGAATGTGCAACCCGCGACGAAGGCCCGATTGACCGGGTGGCCACACCGCGGCGGCTCAGTCGCGGGCACCGTCCGTCTTCCACACCGCGTCCCCTTCATGCACCTCCGCTTCCCAGGTGACGGAAACCGCACCCTTCAACGTGACGGCGGTGGGACAGCGCGCGGCGTGGCGGGCCAGCGCTCGCTCCACTGTGTCCCGGGAGCCCACCGGCGCGTTGAGGCGGTAAGCCATGTGCACGCGGGTCAGGACGGGGACCTTGTCCCGGATCTCGTGGTAACCGAAAGCCGTGCCGCGAATGTCGGGGGCCGGCAACCGGATCTCGCGCGCCTCCAGCGCGCCGTTGAGCGTACCGAGCAGTCAGGCGCCGGTCGCGCCCACCAGGTAGTCCACCGGGAGCGGGAGGTCGGGCTCGTTCAGCAGCCGATAGTGCGCCTTGATGTGGCCGTGGACGCCCACGTCGAACGCGGTGCCCGACCGCAGCGTTACCCTCCGGTGCACGCCCTCGACCTTGGCGACATCGGCTTCCGCGGTATAGAACGAATCGCTCATGCTCCCTCTCCTGGGTTCGACCGACGGTCCGTTCCGTCCACCCCGTCTGCCTGGTTCGTCGGATGGGGATCGTAGCCGATGCACCGGAGGACTGGCAACGGTGGGTAGCGGGGAAACCGGGCGTCCTGCGAGGCCAGACCGCACAGTAGGAACGTCGATCCGCGCCGGTTCGTGATGATTCTGGCGTGCCGGCACCGATCACAAAGCCCCGCCGACTTCACGGCCGGATGCCCAGGACCCCGACCTGGCGGCCGGCGGACCCGGCGCGATGGGAGAAGAAGCCGTCCCCACAGCGAGTGCAGTGATCCGAGACTGTGATGCTCGCTGGCGGGATACCCGCCTCGATGGCCTGTCGAGCCAGTACGGCCCGGACATCGACGGGGGCGGGCCAGTCAGGAATGGTCAGCCCCAGGGCCTCGTGGACCTCCGGTCCGACTTCGTAGCATGGGCCGCAGATCGCAGGCCCCAGGTGCACCTGCGGCGTCCCGGCAGCCGGCCCGATCCGGGCCAGCCCCGCCTGGAGGATGCCGGCAGCCGTTCCGCGCCAGCCGCCGTGGAGGAGCACGACTCTCGCCGAACTCCCGTTCCGGCCCGGAGCCACGATGGAGATCGGTACGCAATCCGCCACGGAGACCGTCAGGAGGACCCCGGGCGTCCGGGTGAGGTGGCCATCGTATCCCTCCGTGATCACGAGGCCGGGGTCGTCGGTGTCGTGCGCCAGGATCTCGCGGCCGTGGACCTGGAGGCTGTGGACCGCGCGCCGCATGCCCGTCTCGACGCGCAGCATCCGCCAGCGGCTCAGCGCCTCACCGACCGGTGTGCGGCCGAAGAGCCCCAGATCGACCCCGCCGCCCTCCCCGCCCTCACCCCGTCCCGTCGTGCCCTGCACGAGCCAGGGCATGGCGTCGCGCCAACCAGGATGGATGTGCAAAGCCGCGGCGCCGTCGAGGCGCTCTTCGCGAACGCGGCGCACCCCGGCCGGGAGCGATGGCGTGGCCAGAATCACGCCCGAGCCGGCGCCGGTCAGCTTTCCGACACGGGAATGTCGCTACCGGGCCGAGCGCCACCGGTCGGCCCTGCTTCATCGTGCGACCGCCCCGTCTCCGTCCCCCCAGCCGTGCCTGGCGACTCCGTGCGGGCCAGCCTGGCCCTCAGGTCAGCCACCTCGGCCTTCAGAGCCTCGAACTCCCGACGCGTGACGAAGTCGAGGCGCCAGCGGGCGTCCTCGAACGCTTGCTGGGCCCGATCCATGGTCGTGCGGACCGTTTCCCTGGCCCGTTCCTGGGAGAGCTCGCCCCGGTCGGTCATCTCCTGGACGGTCTCCTCGATGGCGTCCTTCAGCGCGCTCAGGATCCCGATGCCCGCGCGGATCCCTTCCCGCACCTCGTCACCCACGCTGCTCCTGCTCCTGTTGCGTTCCTGGTCCTCGGTCATGACACTCCTCCGGCGTCTAATCGCCTCGTGAATCCTCGCGGCTGATCCGGGCGCCGAGCTTCCTCAGGCGCTTGTCGATGTCGGCGTAGCCGCGCTCGATCTGCTGGATATTGTAGATGTGACTCTCCCCTTCCGCGCCCAGGGCGGCGATCAGCAATGCCATCCCTGCGCGGATATCGGGGCTCTCCATGACGCCCGCGTAGAGGCGCGACGGGCCCACAACCACCGCACGGTGCGGATCGCACAGCACGATGCGCGCGCCCATGCCGATGATCTTGTCGGCGAAGAACATGCGCGACTCGAACATCTTCTCGTGAATCAGGACCGTACCCCGGCACTGGGTCGCGACGACCAGTGCGATCGATGTCAGGTCGGCGGGGAAGGCCGGCCAGGGGCCGTCATCGATCTTCGGGATATGCCCGCCCAGGTCCATCCGGACTTCCAGGTCCTGGTCCGCCGGGACATGCAGGTTGGCACCTTGCACCTCGCACCGGATGCCAAGGCGCTCGAAAGCCAGCAGCGTGGAGTCCAGGTGCTCCACGGCCGCGTCCTCGATCAGGATGTCCCCCCGCGTGACGGCCGCCAGACCGATGAACGAGCCGACCTCGATGTGGTCCGCACCGATGCGAAACGTGCCACCGCCGAGACGGTCCACCCCCTCGACCTCCAGGACATGCGTACCGATGCCGGAGATTCGGCCGCCCAGGGTATTGATCATGTTGCAGAGGTCCTGGACGTGGGGCTCCGCCGCCGCGTTTCGGATCCGGGTCGTGCCCCTGGCCAGCGACGCGGCCATGACCGTGTTCTCGGTGGCGGTCACGCTCGGCTCGTCCAGGAAGATGTCCGCGCCGACCAGGCCGTCCGCCTCCAGGTGGTAGCCGCCGGCCGTCTCCAACCTCGCGCCCAATCGCTGAAGGGCCAGGAAGTGGGTGTCCACGCGCCGCCGACCGATCACGTCACCGCCGGGAGGCGGGAGGATCATGCTGCCCGCCCGCGCCAGCATGGGGCCGGCCAGGAGGATGGATGCGCGAATTCGGGCCGCCAGCCCCCGGTCCACTTCGGCGATCCTGATCTCGCGCGCGTGGATCCGGACCGAATCCCGACCCACCCACTCCACGTCGGAGCCCAGCTGCTCCATGAGCTCCAGGAGCGTACGGACGTCCCGAATGTCCGGCACGTTCTCCAGCAACACGGGTTCATCGCTCAGGAGGGTCGCGCAGATGATGGGCAAGGCGGCATTCTTGTTGCCCGCCGGGCGGATGGTCCCGTTCAGCGAAACACCGCCCTCCACAATGTACTTGGGCATCTTCTATGACACGGTCCGAGGAGCGTCGTTACCTACGGAGACCCGGCGACGGGCATGAACAAAACGTACCGGACGGCCGCCCCTCGCGCAAAGCGCCGCTCGGCGCTGCCCTGGCCGCGATGGAGGGGCGTGCCGTAGGTTGATCCTGAGGACCCGGCAGCGACGGCCCGCGGTGTGCATACTCGTGTTTCCGCTGCGATTTCCATTCGACCGGACGGTGACGACAATGAGCGATGACAAGACGACGGAATACGTGACGGCCTTCATCGTGGGCGCAGCGCTGGGCGTGGGCGCCGCCCTGCTCCTGGCCCCGGATCCACCAACCCGGCGCGAGCGGGTCATGAAGGAGATCAAGCCGTACCGGAAGAAGCTCCAGAAGAAGACCAAGAAGCTCCGCAAGAATGCGAGCCGACAGCTGGCCGCGACGGGTGACTGGGGCGAGGACCTGGCAGCCGCGAGTCGGGCCGTCGTCGAGGACCTGCGGGAAGAAGTGGCCGATCTGGTGGCCGATGCCCGCGACCAGATCGCGAATGCGCTCGAGACCCAGCTCGAATCTGCCCATTCCGGACTCCGGAAGGGCACGAAGCGTATCCGTAGCTGAGCGGGTCCCGAAAACGTCCTTGAAAGTCCTTGGCCCGCTCGTAGCGGCTGCGGCGCTGCTGGTCCTCCTTCCGGAACGACTGCACGCGTTCGGGCCGGCCACGCACATCTTTCTGGGCGAGCAGCTCCTTGGGTCGCTGCACCTCCTGCCCGCGGCGCTCGCGGACCTGCTCCGCCGCCATCCGCTCAGTTTCCTCTATGGGAACGTGGCCGCGGACATATCCTTCGCGAAGAAGTATGTCCCGGCCGGCCGTCATTCGCATTACTGGCACGTAGGTGAGGAGATCCTGGCCGGCGCTCGGAACGACCGGCTGCGGGCGGCCGGGTTCGGCTACCTCTGTCACCTGGCCGCCGATACGGTGGCGCACAATTATTTCGTACCACGTCAGCTGATGTTGACGAGCTCGACGAAGGCGCTCGGCCACTCGTACTGGGAACATCGGCTCGACGTGGAGCTGGGCGAGGGGTACACGGGCCGGGCCCGCGAGATCGTGATGGAGTACGACCACAGCGAGGCGGACAACCTCTTCGACAGCATCCTCAGCGGCACGATCTTCTCCTTCGAGACGAACCGTCGTTTGTTTCGTGGGATGGTCCGGTTCCAGGACAACGACCGTTGGCAGACCGTATTCTCCCGGGTCCTGGAGCGCTCCCGTTGGGACCTGCAAACGCCCGACGTGGACGGGTACATGTCCAGGAGCTTCGACTCGATGGTCGACTACCTGCTCCGCCGCCGCGCCTCCCATGCGGCGGGCCGCGACCCCATCGGTGACTTCAACCTTCACCTGTCCAAGAAGGTTCGCCGCCTGGCGATTCGGGACGGGAACGCCAACGACCGCGTGCGGATGCTCGAGATGGCCGATGACTTCTTTCCGTTACCCCGGGATCCACTGGATTACTGGGCGCGTCGGCGCGCTGCAGGCATCCCTGGCGAGAGGGGCTGACGTCGGGTACCCACGTCACTCCGACAGCTTCGCCTGCAACAGATCCCGGACGCGTCGAGCGTCTGCGCGGCCGCCGGCCGCGGCCATGACGCGACCAATAAGGAAGTTGAGGACACCCGCTTCCCCCTCGCGGCATCGCCGGACCTCGTGCGGGTGGGCGCGGACGACGTCGGCCACCCACGTGTCGAGCGTGGCGGGATCCCGGACCGGGGAATACCCTTCCGCATCGACGATCGCAGACGGTGATCCGCCCGATCTGGCCATTCGGTCCATGACGTCCCGGGCCAGGCCGTGTGGTAGTGCCCTGTCATGGACCATGTCGACGAGCTCGGCCAGCTGTTTCGGTGGTACCGGGAAGCCGCCGATCCCCAACCCCTCCCTGTTCAGCCAGCCAAGCACCTCGGTCATGACCCACCGCGCTGCAGTCTGCCCATTGGGGGTGGCCGCGGCCAGCGCTTCGAAGTAGTCCGCAAGCTCGCGCGTCGCGGTGAGGACGCCCGCGTCGTAGTCGGGAAGGCCGTAGGTGGCCGAGAGGCGTGCAGCCCTGGCCTCGGGCGGCTCCGGGAGCTCGGCCCGTACTTCGGCGAGCCACTCCGCTCCGAACACGAGTGGCGGGAGGTCCGGCTCGGCCATGTAGCGGTAGTCCGCCGTCTCCTCCTTCGTCCGGGTCGGGCGTGCTTCCGAGCGGCTGGCATCCCACTGACGGGTTTCCCGGATCAGCTCGCCGCCGGCTCGGAGTACGGCCGTCTGCCGCTGGATCTCGAACTCGAGCGCACGCTCGACCCCAGAGAAGGAGTTCATGTTCTTGAGCTCGGTCCTGGCGCCTGGCACCGGGTCCCCGACCCGGCGGACGGAAACGTTGGCATCGACTCGTAGGCTGCCCTTCTCCATCTCGCAGTCGCTCACGTCCAGGTACTGCAGGAGCTGTTTCAGCCGGACGAGCAGCGCCCTGGCTTCGGAGGGCTTCGTCAGGTCCGGCTCCGTCACGATCTCGATGAGCGGCACGCCGGCCCGGTTGAAATCCAGGGCGGTCCGGTCGGGAAACCGGTCGTGCAGCGACCTGCCCGCGTCCTCCTCGAGGTGGACCCTCCGGATGCGGACCTTGCGCGCCTCGCCCCCTGCCCCGGGCGCGAGAAGCCAGCCGCCCGTACCCAGGGGCTGATCGTGCTGCGTGATCTGGTACCCCTTCGCCAGATCCGGATAGAAGTAATGCTTGCGCGCGAACCTGCTGACCGGCTGGACGGCGCAGTCGAGGGCAAGCGCCGCCCGCACCGCCAGCCGGACCGCCTGCCCATTGGTCACCGGCAGCGCGCCCGGCAGCCCCAGGCAGACGGGACAGGTCGCCGTGTTCGGCTCGGCGTCGAACGCGGTGGGATCGGCACAGAACAGCTTGGTGTCGGTATCCAGCTGGACGTGGATTTCGAGTCCGATGACCGGCTCGAACCCGAGCATCACGCGTCGCCCTCGCGCAGGCCGCGCTCCAGCGCCGCGGCGGCCCGGATGAGGGTGGTCTCGCCCCACCGGTCCGCGAGCAGTTGGCCGCCCGCCGGGAGCCCCTCGACGGCCCCGATGGGTACGGAGACGGCCGGAAGCCCCGCGAGGTTCGCCGGTACGGTGAACACATCGCTCAGATACATCCGATACGGGTCATCCACCCGCTGGCCCAACGGGAAAGCGACCTCGGGCACCGTGGGCGTGAAGATGACGTCCACGCCCGCGCCGAAAGCGGCCCGGAAGTCCGCAGCGATGAGATGTCGCGTCCGCTGAGCTCTGCCGTAGTAGCGATCGTGATGGCCCGCGGAGAGCACGAAGGTGCCGAGCAGGATCCGCCGCTTGACCTCCGCCCCGAACCCGGCGGAACGGGTGGCCTCGTACATGGTGCGGGCCGAGTGACCGCTCTCCCTCCGACCGTACCGGACACCGTCATAGCGCGCGAGATTGCTCGATGCCTCGGCCGGTGCGAGCACGTAGTAACACGGGATGGCAAGCGAGGTCGTGGACAGGGAGATCGGACGGATCTCGGCCCCGGCCTCGGCCAACGCCTCGAGGGCCGCGTTGGTCCGATACCGGATCCCGGGATCCAGGGTTTCCGGGAAATACTCGGAGGGCACGCCGACGACCAGCCCGGTCGCCCCGGCATGCAGGGTCGCCAACAGGTCGGCAGGCCGACGATTGGCCGTGGTCGCGTCCGCGGCGTCGGGGCCCGTGATCGCCTGGAGCAGCAGCGCCGCGTCCTCCACCGAGCGGCCGAACACCCCCACCTGGTCCAGCGATGACGCGAACGCCACGAGCCCGTTCCGGCTGACCGCGCCATACGTAGGCTTCAGACCCACCACACCGCAGAATGCTGCAGGCTGCCGCACCGATCCCCCGGTATCCGACCCTAGGGCGGCGGGAACGATTCCCGCCGCGACCGCCGCTGCGGATCCGCCGGAAGACCCGCCGCTGACCCGGTCGAATGCCAGCGGATTACGCGTGGGCCCGAACGCGGAGTTCTCCGTCGACGACCCCATTGCGAACTCGTCCATGTTCGTCTTGCCGACGATCAGGGCGCCGGCTTCACGCAGGCGGCGCACAGCCGTTGCCTCGTACGGAGACCGGAATCCTTCCAGGATGCGGGATCCGCAGGTCGTGGGATGGTCGATCGTACAGAGATTGTCCTTCACGGCGACCGGGACACCGGTTAGCGGCGGAACCCGGCCGCCTACGGCCCGGATTTGCTCCAGCGACCCGTCCAGCGCAACCGCCTGCGCTGCAAGTACGCCCGGGTCATGGCTGAGGAATGCGTGCAGCCCGGCCGGACCTCGGTCGACATCGTCGATTCGTGCGGAGATGGCGCGCGCCATGTCCGCGGCGGCAACCTCGCCGGTCCCGACGCTCGCCGCGATCGC
>CAYXJH010000097.1:0-9957 GCA_964465415.1 uncultured Gemmatimonadaceae bacterium | reverse complement strand
CTGGAGCAATACGCCGGAGGGGATGCCGCGGCCCTCGATCGCCTCTTCCCGCTCGTCTACGAGGAGTTGCGGCGAGTGGCGCACGGGCAGATGCACGCGGAGCGGAGTGGCCACACGCTGGACACCACGGCGCTGGTCCATGAGGCGTATGTGAAGCTCGTGAGGCACCCTCCCCACGTGCAGTGGCAGAGCCGCATCCACTTCTTCGCTGTGGCTGCTCGAGCCATGCGGCAGGTCCTCGTGAACCACGCCAAGGCCCGCAGTCGGGTCAAGCGGGGTGGTGACGCGCCGGTGATCTCGCTCGACGAGGCGGTGGTCATGCCTGAAGCTCGCCCGGAGGAGCTCGTGGCGCTCGACGAGGCGCTGAAGCGGCTGGAGACCATCGACGCACGGCAGAGCCAGGTGGTAGAGCTCCGGTATTTCGGCGGGCTGACGATCGAGGAGACGGCCCAGGTCCTGACCGTCTCGGTCGTGACGGTCAAGCGCGACTGGACGACCGCCCGAGCCTGGCTCTACCGCGAGGTCCGCGAGGCACTGACGTGAGTCCGGGTTTCGTTCCGGGGGCCTCGCTCACCACAATCGAACCGACCCTTGCGCTGGCTCGGCGCCGGGTCGAGGTGATGGGCAGGGATTTCGTCAGGTGTCTGTCAATACCAGGAAGATCGCCGCCGGACCGAAATGCCACGGGAATGGTAAGCCCGCCTTCGACGACCTGCCGGCGGCGGAAGTCGAGGCACGGTGGCCTTCATGCAGAGTCTCCGTTGACACTGTACCTTCAGGCCTGCGGCGCGTAGCGCAGAAGTACACCGCCGGTCTGCAGGCCGCGGCACAGGGGCGTCCCCTCGCGGAGCACCACCGGAGCGATGCACAAGCGATACTCGTCAATCAAACCTTGGCGCATCAACGAGTCTCGCCGTCTACCTGTAGCTGAAGGTAGGGGCGGACGACAACTGAACGCTGAACACGCGACGGGGTATCGGACGGCCCGGGGGTGGACGAGCGGCCTGCGACAGAATATGCCGCGGTGACGCGTTGCCATGGAGCCGGACGTGACATTGGCACCGGGTGTATCGGGAGATGCATTCGACTTTGTTACCAAGTGATCGCGGGGGGTAGGCTTGGGAGTTGTATGTCGTACGTCGCTGGTGCTCCTCGTACTGGTTTTCCCGATGCAGCCTGCCGCGGCGCAGGTGATGCCGGGGCCTCAGCGTCCCGACTGGGCGACGGAGAAAAGTCAGTATGCGGTAGAGGCGCTGAACGGCTTCCGCCAGCTCATGACCGACTGGGAACTGGCGGTTGCGGAGAACGATGCGCCGGCCATGGCCCGTTACTACTCCGGCGACGCTACGGCGCAGCTGTGGCTCGGAGAGCCTCTAGAGGGCCGCGCGGCGATTGCGCGGGGCCTGGAAGAGCTCCTTCCGTCCATCATCCGGGTGGAGACGGTGGTGAGCGATTTCGCCGCCAGTGGCCGACTGTTCTATGCGTTTGGCCGGTATTTCGCCCAGGTTCAGTCCGACGGGGGCAGCGCGCGGGCAGCCACGGGCACGTTCATCATGGTGGCCGAGCGTGAACACAGGGACTGGCGGATCCGGTCCCAGCTATTCAAGCCTGCGCAGGAGAGCGGCAGGTCGTAGAGCAGGACCGTCTGCATACGCTGGGCGACGACGGATCAATCGCGCACCCCCTTTCCGATCACCCTTCTAGGGCGACGGAGAGCCTGCTCCGTCCACTTCGCGTATGTACCGCTCCAGGCTCCGCCGGGCGGCCAAGCGAATCCGCTTCCGGAGGAGGGGCGACCAGCCCAGGAGCCAGCCCGCGGGCCCGAGCGCTTGCCGCGACCAACGCCAGAGCGAGAACCTGTCCTCGTGCCGCACGATCAGGCCGTCGGCGAATGCGAAGCTCGCTTCGATCCGGTTGTGCACCGGGCGGCGGTTCTTCCCCCACGTGTATCGAGCGTCCCATCGCGCCGTGCCCTTCACATCATCCGCCGAGACGTCCAGGAGGCGAACTTCGAGGTCCTGGCCGCCCGCGCAGAGCATGCGCCACATCGCGCCCGTCTCGGCGGCCCCCAGCTCTCCGAAGACAGGGTCGCAGAAGGTGAGAACGGCGTGGTAGCAGCGCTGCATCATGGCCGCGTCCCGCGCATGGAACGAGGTGTAGAAGGTCTCGATCAGCGCGGCGTTCGAATGCATTGAGCTCCGGGGTAGAAGGTGTCCAGCGATCGCGATCCGGGGTCAATGCATCAACCAAGGCTCTCGGTCGGAGCGACCGCCACGTGGGGCGCCACGGCTTCCACCACCCGAACCGCGCTCGACCGCGCCGCCTCGGCGTCGTCCCGCGTGTAGAACCCCGACGGCGTCAGGTCCTCGGCTCCGTAGAACGCCAGCTCCCGGTCCCGCCGCAGGTGGCGGGACGCAGCCACCAGCGGCGCCACGTCCAGCCCCGGCGGCAGGCGACTACGCTCGGCCAGGAGCACGTCGGAGACGTCGTGAACGCGCGGCGGATCCACGCCGTGCGACCGCAGCAGTGCCTTGAGCGCCAGCTCGACGGCCTCCTGCGACTCGCGCACCACGTCCGGCCAGCTCTCCCCGTCGAACAGCACGTCTAGCGCCCGGAGCCGTACCCGCACGCGCCTGATGTAGTCGGCCGCCAGCTCGTCGTTGCGCATCACGCAGCCTCCACCCAGTACCGCTGCCCGTGAACCCGCCGCCGGACCATCTCTCCCGAGGCGATCCGGTCCCGAACCTCCACCAGCCGCCGTGAGACCTCCAGCCCCCGGTCGTACAGCATCAGTCCGTCCACCGCCGCCTCCGCCCACAGCGCCGTCAGTCGAGCTTCCGCCCCGGGCAGGTGGACGAAGTGTGCCTCAACCGAGTGTCCCTCCCACGCCAGCGGCGCACCATCCCATGCATGGTAGAGTCGGCGCGTCAGCGCCACGTCATCGTCCACCACCACCAGCACGTCCACATCCGACCCCGCTACCGCCTCTCCACGCGCCCACGAACCGAACACCAGTACCCCGCGGACCCGCTCTCCCAGGAGCGACACCGCCCGCGACACCACGTCCACGCCCGGCGATGACACATCCGCCCCGGAGGCCAGCTTGCGCGCGCAATACTCGTTCAGTGACAGGCCCGCTCGTTCCGCGGCCCCGCGCAATGCCGCATGCAGCCTCGGATCGATGCGCACCACGAACCGGCCCGATGCCGTGTCGCCCATGAGCCCTCCACGTAGTATCATCCATCTGTAGGAGTAGTATCACATCCGGGGCGGATAACGACAAGGGGCGAGGAGCAGGCCACGCGTACACCGACACGTGGGCAATGGGGGTGCTTAGAGTCCGAGGCGCTCACGTAGGCCGGGCCGCTCGGGCGCGGCGAGCTCACCGTGCTCCAGGCGATCGAGGACGCTCTCCATCTCTTCCCGCTTCCGGTGGGCGTCTCGTCGGTAGCCGGCCCGGCAGCCCCACGCGGCAGCTGCCAGGAACGGGGCGCCGATGAGGGCGGCGGGGGGAGCCACGGCGATCCCGAGGACCGTTGCCAGGACCACTCCGCCACTGCTGCCGGCGGCCGCCCCACCGAGCCACCCCGCCCGCAGCCCTCGGAGGTCACACCGTAGCGCCACGTAGCACGAGGCCTCATCGAACTCCCGGACGCTGACCTCGAGCTCGGGGACATCAAGGCGGGGGTACTTCTGGCTCAACCCCGACAGGCCCCGCTGGACCTCGGCAGCGAAACCCTTGGCTCGGGTGTAGACGATCCGGTCACTGAACCGGCGGTGAACGACCATCCACTCCAGGTTGCGCGCGTACCGGTCCAGTTGATCCCGTGCGCGAGTCGCGGGGATGCGGAGGAGGCGTGAAGTGTGGACCGATGCCGGACCGAAGCGACGGTCGAGGAGCCGGTCGGTTGTGACGGGCCCGGTCGATGTCTCGGCCAGGGCCTGCTGAATGTGACGAGGGGACAGCCCGATCTCCTGTCCGATGCGCGTCAGCTCCGCCTCGGGCATCCCCTCGTACGGGCTCGTCGGGTCCTCGCCCTCGTGGGCCTGGAGCTCGACCGCGCGGCGGATCACCGCCTCGACCTCGGTCGGGGACAGGCGGCGCCCCGCCGCTGGCACCGGCGAGCTCGGGCGTTCCTCGGCTATGTTTCGTCCTCCCGGTGGCTGGATCACGCCGAATCATACCCGAACAGTCCGCCGCGATCCACCCTCACCTCGGCAGGTCACGCTCTCCGGATCACCCAAACGGCCGTGCTCATCGCCCCGGGCAACTTCGTGCTCAGGTTGGTTCCGTAGCCAGCTCCGTCGCGATCCGGACGCCGGCGTCTAGTGTCCGGTGGACGGGGCAACGATCGGCGATCTCCAGCAGCCGCGCCCGCTGCTCGTCATCCAAGGGGCCGATAAGGGTCAGCTCCCGGTCGAGCCGGTCCAGGCGCGCGTCCGCGTCCTCGAGGTGCTCCTCGTCCTCGGCATGGATCCGGGAATGTTGGAGCCGGACCACCGCCTCTTCGAGCGGCCATTTCTTGCGGTCCGCGTACATCCGGAGGGTCATGGTGGTGCAGGCGCCCAGCGCCGCGGCGAGGAGGTCGTACGGAGTGGGGCCGAGGTTCTCTCCGCCCACGGCCGCGGGCTCGTCGGCGATCAGCGCATGGCCCCGGGCCAGGATCTCGGTCCTGAACGCGCCGGCGGCGGTGCGGACCGAGACGCGGTTGTCCTGCCGCAACGCGTCGATGGTATCCGGCTCCGGCGGCGCATCGATGTAGCGATGGGCCCACGCGCCGAGGACGGAGCCGACGTATAGGGAGTCTCGCTCGTCCAGGAGGAGGTGGTCCGCGTCGTCCAGCGACACGAAGCTCTTCGGGTGACGCGCGGCCTTGTAGATGAGCGCCGCGTTGTCGATGCCCACGGTCTGGTCCACGGGCGAGTGGAAGATCAGGAGCGGGCGGCCGAGGTCGGCGATGGTCTCTTCCATCCGGTGGCCGTCCAGGTCCCGGACGAACTGCCGGCCCACGGTGAAGCGGCGCCCCGCCAGGGCCACGTCCGCCTGCCCGCTCTCCTCGATCTCGTCCAGCGACCCTTCGAACAGGTGCTTGACGTGGGCGGGGTCGAACGGCGCGCCGATGGTGGCCACGGCGCGCACGGACTCGATGCGCGACGCCGCCTGGAGCACCGCGGCGCCGCCAAGGGAATGGCCCACCAGGATGGCCGGTGCCTCCAGCTCCCGGGCCATGTACTCCGCCGCCGCGACCAGGTCCTTGATGTTGGACGTGAACGTGGTATCGGCGAAGTCGCCCTCGCTCTCGCCCAGGCCGGTGAAGTCGAAGCGCAGGACGGCGATCCGCTGCTGCGTCAGTGCCCGGCTGATGTTCACCACCGGCTTCAGGTCCTTCGAGCAGGTGAAGCAGTGGGCGAAGAGCGCACAGGCAACGATTTCACCGTCCGGCGGCAGGCTGAGCCGTGCGCTTAGCTGGCTGCCATCGGCGCCGGCGAAGGTGATCCTTTGATTTCTCATTTCTCATCTCCTCGATGTCCCTGCTGCGCCCGAGAAGGGGCGGGTGCGGTCAAGTGGCCAGGCCGACTGCCCCCCGACCTCAATGCGTGCGCCCCCCATGAAGCAGGTGCATCACCGCTTCCACCAGGTGGATGTACTCGACAGGCCTGGACGTAGCGGCGCCCGGCCAGCGCGCGGTCCGCCATGACGACGCCTGCCGGGGGCACGTAGCCATACTACAGGGTCAAGGGCAAGAATGGGACGGCGGGCCGCATACGCCCCGCGTCCATCAGGTCCTTGCCACCACCGGAGGGGGCCGTCGGCCGGCCAGGACCCAGTAGCCGAGCACGACGAGGGCGCTGGCCAGGAGCCCGGCGTCCTGCAGCACGCCGAATGCGACCACCGCTGAAGAGCCGACTACGGCCCAGAGGACCGGGATGATCAGGAGCCCCGCCGGAACCGGCCAGGCGAGAAGCAAGAGCCCGAACGTGTAGATCACGATCGGGCACGGTGCGCCGAACGTGGGGCTGGCCATGTACGGGTGGCCGGTCAGCCAGCCGAGCAACGGATAGATGGCCACGGCGTACACCAGGATCGCCGCTGCAAGCAGTCCCCGCACGTCCCACGTCGGCCGGAACGACAGTCTTCGGCGCACAAGTCCCCACCATACGAACAAGACTCCCTGAAGGACGAACAGGACACCGAATGCCACCGCGGCGGGGTTGATCGACCTGAAATGGATCAAGTGGTACGCCACGCCGGTCCATATCCAGAGTAGCGCGAGGAACGCGGCAGTCGCCCTGCTGGCGGTCTCCGTTTGCCTGATTACGAGAGCCACGCCCACGACCGCGGCTGCGAGCAGAACAGGCTGGACCGGCCAGACCGCCGCGTTGTAGGCGGCGAACACTCCGAAGAACTCGTCGGACGAGAACGGAACCGTGGGCATACGGCCCTCCTTGCAAGGCACACCGGCCTTCGCTTTCGCCGGGCCGGGCTGGCCACCGGCAACCCGGAGCTCCCCGATTCCCGGCGATGCGGATCAGCGTGACCAGACGCGACCAGTGCGTGCATCCCATCTCCGGGACCCACAGCCCCACGAGCATACCCAGCTCCGGCATCTCGATGTCGCCATTTTTGTAGTCTGCCGGGAGGGCCGCAGGTTTCGTTTCGTCCTCCCTGTCGGGTCAGGCGTCATGATGCTGGGTCCGACGGCGTCACCGACTGCCCGTGGCGTTTTCCCAAAGGAGAAGGGCAGTCGGCGCACCTCCGCTCGGCGCTGCTACTCCTTGGCACGCCTCATCTGCACAGAATAGATCTCGTCGGAGTGACCCTCGTAGGCGCTCTGGAACGCCGCTCCGATCGCGTCCCATTGTGCGCGCTCGGGGGTTCCCGCGGCGGGTGTCTTCGACTGCAACCACTGCACACACGCCGCGCACTCCGCCTCGATCGCCGCCCAATTGGGGTACTCGGCCATGATCAGGATGTCCCTCGAGTTGGCACCCCAGTTGTGCGTGAGAACACGGTACGAGAGAACGTTGGGGTCCATCCGGGCCTGCGGTACCATGACGCTGTCGATCGCCATCATGACGAGCCGCCGCTGCGTGGTATCCTGCGGCATCGCGAACTTGCTGACTGTGAGATAGCGAACCTCTTGCTGGGACTCCTGCGCAGGGGCCTGCGCGGTGCCGATGGCGGGGGCACAGGCGGCGAGGATAACGAGTGCCGGTACGAGGGTGCGAAGTGAAGCTTTCATGATTCCTCCGTGAGAAGTTGACTGATCAGACGACACCGCCGTGAACCTTCTGTTTGTTTGCCTGCGTGGCTTCGCGCGCCACCAGACGACGGTCCGGGCGCCGGCAACGCTGGCGGAGACGGACCGCCGAGCCGCCGGCGCCGTACCTTCTGCCCGCGGGTTACTCAGCCAGCCCGAGCTGTTGCAGGAGGCCGAGCTGGTCCCACGTCACGTTCTCCTCGACACTCTTGCCATCCACGACCCGGGATACCGAGACACCGGGGACGGACACTCGCTTCCCGGTGGGCGGCACGTCATGAGAGCTCCTCGGTTGTAGAGTCGCGGTACCGTTCACTGGCCCGCATCGCTAGACCCCCCGCTCCAGGCGAGGAACCGCCACTGGTTGTTCTCGTTCACCAGCGTGTCGGTATAGCGCCCGTGGACGGTCCGGTGTTTCCCCTCCCGGTCCGCCTGCGCCTGCGAGTAGTGGTAGTGGACCACGGCGGTATTCCCGTGGACGACGATCGCCACGGGCACGAGTTCCTGGACCACCGTGGAGCTGTTCTCCATGTCGTAGCGAGCCCACCGGCCGGCGGATTCCTTGTCGCGCGGAGCCGGCTCGCCGGCCGTCCAGCCGCGGAAGTCCGGGTGGAGGAAGCGCTCCATCCAGCCGGTGTCCTTTGCCATTGAGGCCTGCCACTGGGCCTGCACCACGGCCCACACCTCCTGCTGTGGCGGCGACCAGGTCTGCGCGGATGCTTGCCAGGGGTGGAGGAGCAGGGCGATGGCCAGTGCGGCCAGGGCCGGGAATCGAATCATGAAAGCCTCCGGAATTGGGGAAGGCGTGCCGCCCGGCCACCGTACCGGTCGCCGGGTGCGACGGCGCTGCGCGCGACAGTCGCGGGTCGGCTGCATCAGGCGGCGGATCCCGTTGATCCCGTGCTCGCAGGCCTCACTGCGGCGGCGCGTCCGGCATCACCTCCGTCGAACGGATCCGCCACTGCCGGTCAGCACCCTGCGTCCAGGTGACCGAGTGGCGGCCACTGGTGCCGCTCGGACCCTCTTCGGTCTCGAACGACGCGTGCGTGTACGTGCCCTCCACGAAATAGTCCTGGCCACGCTGCTCCGTGCGCGTCTCGCGGGACTCGAGATTGTTGATGTTGGGCACGTTTTGCAGCCAGCCGCTCAGGATCTCCTGGCGGCCGTTGTACGTTTCTTCGCCGACCCTCGCCGTGGCGTCCTCCGTGAAGAACGCGGCGACGGCCGCCGGATCATTGCCGTTCCACGCGGCGACGTACTGGTCGACCCGGGCAGCAATCTCGCGCGACATGGCCGTCGGATCGGCCGCCTGCGTTTCAACCGTTTCCGCCGCAGGTACCGTGTCGTCCGCATCAGGGGCGCACGCCATGGCCAGGGGTACGATCAGACTGAGGGCAAACAGCGACGTCAGGATGTTCTTAGGCATTACAGCCTCCGGGAAGTGGGGGTTTGGCCTGCCAACTTGCAATTCCCTACGGGTTCAGGATCAACTCCCGCCCGAGCTTGCCCCCGATGATCTCCCGGATCTGTGCGCGTTGCGTGACGCCCGCACGCTGTGCCTCGTCTCCACCAGCCATCTGGGCGGCGATCTGGCGGGACAGGGCGTCCGTCCGGTCGAGCGCTGCCATGTTCGGGTACTCGACCATCAGGAGCAGACCCCAGTCGTCGCGGGTCGCGGGCTCGCTGGAGATGAGCTTGTAGGACGTGACCACACCCTGCGCCTTCATCGCCTCCAGACTCCGCGCCCAGTTGCCCCTGAGGTTGTTGAGATATTCGTCGCCCATGCCCGGATGGACGCGGATGAAGCTGAGTTCCCACACCGACCCCTCCTGGTACGGCGCCGTCTGTGCGGTGGCGCTCATGGGTATGACCACCACTAAAGCGAGAACGAAGAGCAGGGTGCGAATCATGGTGCCTCCTTGAGTGAGAAAACTGCAGGGCGGCGCGGCGACTGTCCGGGCATCCTGCCCACCGAAGCCGGTCCGCCGGGGAAACTCCTCCGCAGGGAAACCGTTCCGTACGTGCTCAAGCATAGCACGCAGCGCCGGAAGGGGGTTGCATCCAGGTCGCGAACAATTGCCTCCTGGTACCGAGCTGTGAATCCCCGCTCGCCAACCCGTAGCGGGGTTGGCTCACCGGTGCTCGTCGGCCGGCGTTTCCAGCAGACGTCTCACCGCGGCCAGGAGCTCGCGGGCGTTGAAGGGCTTCGCCAGGAAGGCATCGTCGGGACCGGTTGGGAGCGCCACTTCCTGCTCACCGCTGATGAGGAGCACCGGGAGACGCGCGTGCTCGGGGTCCCCGCGAATCGCCCGGCGCAGCCCCAGCCCGTCCATCCGTGGCAGGGCCACGTCGCTGATGACCAGGCCGACGCCGTCCGTCCTCACCCGCCGCAGCGCCTCGACGCCATCGGCCGCGTCGATCACCGGGCCCGCCGCCTCGCCGAGTCCGAGCAAGCATCCACGGAGGTAGAGCCGCATGTCGGGATCATCATCGACGATCAGGATGGTCGGGGCATTCACATGATCCTTGGGAAAAGAGGGTAGTGGGCCGGCTTCACAGCCCGCTACGGGGTGATTTCGGTCAGGACGCGCACGGTCTCGACATTCAGCCTGTCCTCCTCCATGGCACGCGCGGCCTCGGCGGAGGCCATGAATGACTGGAACCGGTCCATGTCCGGTACCTCGAAGATGAGCCC
>CAYXJH010000096.1:0-10059 GCA_964465415.1 uncultured Gemmatimonadaceae bacterium | reverse complement strand
CCAGGAAGTGTGTCCGTGGAATTCGCCGAAGCTGGTCCAGGTCAGCGGTGAGGAGGATTATCGGGCCAAGCCGTCGACTTCGACTTCGAGCGGCCGGGCGGGGCAGAGTTCATCGGCTGCGGTCCCCCTTCCGGGTACTGAAGCGCCGTCGCTGATCGAGCTGCTGGAGGTGGCGCTGGACGAGGCGGCATGGGATGCGTTCTCCAGGGTTTCGGCCATCCGTCGGGCCGGACGCGCCGGTTTCGCCCGCAACGTGTGCGTGGGCCTGGGCAACTGGGGGTCGGAGGCGGCCGTCCCCGTGCTGATGTCCGCGCTCCGTGATCCCGAACCTCTCGTGCGGGCGCACGCGGCGTGGGCCCTCGGCCAGGTCCGTTCTCCCGCGGCCGAATCGGCGCTGTCATCCTTGCGTCTACGCGAACGCGACCCGGCGGTGGTGGCCGAGATCCACGCCGCTCAGTGCGGCTGAGCTGCCCGCTGCCCGGGGGTCACTCGCCTGGAAGCTCTGCGCCTTCAGCGGGCCCTACAGCTCCGCGAGGTCCTCCACCATCCGGGGCGCCAGCGCCTCCCTGAGGCGGGTGTCCATCCGTGGCAGCATCGGTTCTATCCGCAGCGAAGCCCCAATCATCCATCATCGCCACGCGCCGAGATGGTCAGTCGGTCGTGGGCCGATCCAGGATCGAGCCCGTCGAGCGACCCGGTCTCGATCAGCGCGCGGACGCGGTCCGGATCCGCGGCGATGCGAACGATCTCTGCCAGCCGAGTCAGGTGCTCCAACGGCTGATCCTCGGGCGTGAGGACCACGAAAATGAGCCTTGCCGGCTCGGTTGCGCCGGGGAACTCGACCCCTTCCTGGCTCGTGCCCAGAAACATCATCGAGCTGTCCAGCTCGGGCAACCGGGCGTGGGGGACGATGACTCCCGGCTGAATCTCCGGCATGAACGCCTCCACGCTTCGACAGACGGCCGCGTGGACGCGATCGAGCCGCTCGGGGTCCGAGGCGAACTCCGTTTCCAGCAGGCGGCGCAAGACGCCGTCGTACGACTCGCCCTGAATGCCGATCAAGATCCTGCCCGGGGCGAGTGACCTGGGCAGCACGGCCTCGGCTGGGGCATGTCCGGCGTCCGGCACCGTTTCGGACGGAAACATGATGATGAAGCTCTCGGGAACCAGGTCTGCCAGTCGAGCCGGGAGTTGCTCCAACGCCGGGTCCCAGGCCAGGGCGTCGCGTCGAGCGGACAGGACGATCACGAGGTCGTCGGGCTCCAGCTCATCCGTCAAACGCTGCACGACCTCCGTCCAATCCGAGACGCGTTCCAGGGTGGTGGGTGCCTCTGGCTTCACGGCGTCCATGTGCGGCTCATAGATACTGGGAGGTGCCGCGACCGTGAAGCCCTTGATCTCCGCGCCCAGCCGGTTGGCCATCCTCTTGATGGTACGAACGGATTCCAGAAAGCCCGGAGTATGGTCGGCGCCTTGCGGGATCAGAAGAATGATCCGCTCGGTCGTGTTGAACGGGTGGCCGACCTTCGTGACCAGGACCTGGTTCCGCGTCTGCTCCAGCAGCTGGTCAAGGACAGTGCCGAAGACGGTCCGTCGTGTCGTCCGTCGGCCGTCCCAGCCGATGATGACGGTGGACGCACGGCTCTCGGCCATGCCCCTGGCGATGCCGTTGGCGAAGTTGTGGTCTACGCGGGTAAGGGGCACGACGTGCACGCCCGCACCCGCCGCGTACGACACCGCCTGGCTCAACATCTTTTCGGCCGTGGCGACGAACTCCCCCGTCCTGTTCTCATCCGCAGGCACGACCGTGAGCGGATAGACGGGCTCGGGCGAGTCGGGCTCGCGGATCAGGAGAGCGAGGTTCATGAGGTCCTCGGCCGTTGCCGGGTTCGCCATGGGGACGAGGATTCGCTCTGGCGCCTCCGTCGGGTCGTACGGTCGGTGTTCTTCCTGTAGCGCGATCTGGCGGCCGTATTTTTCGAGAATCCAGGGGCCGAGCAGGCAGGTGACGAGGATCATCATGACCGCGCCGTTGAGTACGGCGTCGTCAAACAGCCCAACTTCGAGACCAATCAGCGTCGCGGCGAGGGTCGCGGCGGCCTGGGGAACACTGAGCCCGAAGACCGTCCAGCCTTCGGCGGGCGTGTACCCGAAGGCGCGCTCGGCGATGCGGGCGGCGACCCACTTCGATGCCACCACGGTCATGGTCATCGCGAGCATCACCTGCCAGACCCTCAGGTCTGCAACCAGTACGCGAACGTCCACCAGCATCCCGATGGAGAGGAGGAAGAACGGAATGAAGAGGGCCTCGCCGATGAAGTGGATCCGGTTGTTGAGCAGGCTCTGCTCGGGGATCAGCCGGTTGAGGGCCAGGCCCACCAGGAACGCCCCCACGATGGGCTCGATCCCCGCCACGTCCGCCAGGTAGGCGCCGCCGAAGAGCGCCGTGAAGATGAACAGGTACTCCGAGACTCCGCCCGTCCGCTCGCTCCGGAAGAACCAGCGTCCCACACGGGGCAGTCCGAACCAGATGACCACCACGTAGACCGCCAGGAACGAGACGAGCTGGACCCAGAACGCCGTATCCAGCACCCCGCGGGTCGAGGCCGCGACGATGGCGAGCACCATGAGCGCGGCCGAGTCGGTGATGATCGTTCCGCCTACCGCCGTGGTCACCGCCTGGTTCTTCCCGATCCCGAACCGGAGCGCAATGGGGTAGGAGACAAGGGTGTGGGACGCGAACATACTCGCCACCAGGATGGCAGCGGGCCAGGAGAACCCGAGCAACAGGAGAAAGATCGCCGTGCCGACCGCCTGCGGGATCAGAAAGGTCAGGGCTCCGAATATCAGGCTCTGGTTGCGGTACCGCTTGAATCCGTGGAGGTCGATCTCGGTGCCCGCCATGAACATCAGGTAGAGCAGCCCCACCGTGCCCAGCAGAACGATCGTCTGGTCCCTGGCCAACAGGTTCAGGGCGTTTGGCCCGATCATGGCCCCGGCGATGATGATCCCGATGAGGCCGGGAACGCGAAGTCGCTGCATCAGGAGCGGCATCAGGAGGAAGATGCCTCCCGCGACGGCAACGATCAGGACCGGGTCGGTTATGGGCAGCGTCACCGAGAACAGGGACGCGAGGGGACTCATCGGTTGTCCCTCGCCGGACGGCGCTCGGTCACGATGATCGGGTGCTCGAGCACCGCTTCAGCCAACCTGTGGCCATCGGCTCCCACGTGGACCACCCGTAGCCGGTGGCTCCCGGCCGGCATGCCCTGGAGCACCGCTGCGTATCCGATGTGAGGCGTGTCTTCGGGGCACGGCGAACGATCCGCGGCGACGACCCGGAGGAGGAACTCGCCCGGAAACCGCCGCATCAGTTCCGCGCTCAGCTCCCGGCAGGGTCCCTGGGCCGTGAAGACCTGCCGGACCACAATGGTGGGCTGACCGCTTTCAACCGCAGGCCGGGGCCAACGGCCCACCTCGTCTGCTGAGAGGCGCTGGGTCGTGAGGTCGACCTCGAGCACTTCGGGCGTGGTCGGACACCCGGTGAGGGCAACCACGAGGAGTACCGGAAGTAGAGGTCTGGGTCCTCGTCCCCGGGTCGTACGATGTACCGGACCTGTGGCGGCCGGAGTCGACCGAACAGCGTGTAATTGAGCCATCTCTTCCCTCGCAGTTCGGCGGGAAGAGCTGGACTGAAGGGGCCGGTCGGGCGGGACAAGTAACACCCCGAGATACCCGGACGACCCACTACCACTCTTCCCATGTAGCCTGCGGGGTTAGCTGTCGGGTTCGGAAAAGGAAGTCTCCGTCCGGTTTCCCGGATTCACCCCTGAGCGCTCCGGCTCTGTGGATCCCCCGCCGCACGGATCGAGGTCCGCGCGTTCGGCTGTGATAGTCGTGGATTGAAGATATGCGCCCGCGCTGCCGAGCAACAGAGGAGGCCCGGCCCGCGGCACGCGACCTGCTCCTGCGGCCCGCCGTTCGAAAGGGAGGTGCCGTGAGACGATTGCATTCGCTCTGGCTGGACGCGCGGGACAGCCTCTGGTTCATGCCGTCGGTGCTGACGGTGGTGGCGATTCTCGGCGCCCTGGGCACTGTGGAGATCGACCGCCGCTACATCGATCACGAGGACGTGCGGGGCTATTTCCTGATCTTCGGTTCCGGCGCCGAGGGTGCCCGGGGCGTGCTCAGCGCCATCGCCCAGAGCGTGATGACGGTCACGGGCGTGGTCTTCTCCATCACCATCATCGCCCTCCAGCTCGCATCGTCCCAGTACTCGCCCCGGGTCCTGCCGCGCTTCATGGACGACCGTGCCAACCAGACGGTGCTGGGGATCTTCATCGGCACGTTCGTCTACTCGCTGCTGGTGCTCCGGTTCGTCCGCTCCGACGAGGAGTACGTCCCCAGCCTGTCGGTCTCCCTGGCCGTGCTGCTGACGCTGATTATGGTGGGCGCGCTGATCTTCTTCATCAACCATATTGCCAACTCGCTGAAGCCGGAGACCATCGCCGCGCGCACGGCGTGGGAGACCCGGGAGGTCATCGCCCGCCTCTTCCCGGACGAGCGCGGCGGCGATGCGGAGCAGGTGCCCGGAGAGGCGGATGCCGGATTCGAGCCGCAGGGAACGTCTGCCCCGGTGCGCTCCCTACGCTCGGGGTACGTGCAGGCCGTCGACCTGGAGCACTTCGCCGAGGGCCTCAACGCCCAGATTACCCTGGCGCTGGACCGCCCCGTGGGTGAGTTCGTGGTCGACGGGGAACCGCTGGTCTCGGTCTGGCCGGCTTCCGCGGTGACGGACGAGCTGGCGGACCGGCTGCGGAGGGCATACACCATCGGTGACGAGCGGACCCTTCACCAGGACATGGAGCGCGGACTGGTGGAGCTGGTGGACATGGCGGTGAAAGCGCTTTCGCCGGCCATCTATGAGCCGACCACCGCCCGGCTCTGCATCGACCGGCTGACGGAGCTGCTGGTTCAGATCGGCCGCCGGGCACCGCCGTCCCGCTTCCGCACCCTCGGGGACGGTCGGCTTCGCGTCATCACCCAGCGGAACACCTTCGAATCCTCGCTCCGGGTGGCAGTCCGGCCGATCCGCCGGTACGGGGGCGACCAGGCGGCAGTTGCGATCTGGCTCCTGAAGGCGCTGGGCCGGATCGCCGACCTCGTGCCGACCGCCTGCCGGGCGGCGCTCACGGCGGAGGTGGAGGAAACCCTCGCCCGGGCCGAGGACCGGATCGGGTCCGACGTGGACCTGGCCGAGATCCGGGAGGCGGCCGACGACGCGCTGCGGCGGATCCGGGAGTGAGCGTCCGCCTGCTGCTGCTCGCCGCTGGTATGGGTCTCGTCGTGGCGGGCCTGATCCTCCTTTTCAAGCAGGCCATCGCAGGAGCGGAGTGGCTCGCGTACGGCTGGCTCGCGGATGACTGGATGGGTGCCCCGTGGCTCGTGGTCCTTGTCGTCCCAATGGTTGGCGGGCTGCTGGTCGGCATCATCATGCACCTCACGGACAAGCCGGACGAGCCGGGGCACGGTGTTGAGGAGGTGATTGAGGCCGTGACCATGGGCGTGCGGGACATCCCCACGCGACGTGCCCCGGGGCGGGCCGCCGTTGCTGCCCTGTCCCTGGGGGTGGGGGCTTCCCTCGGGCCCGAGGACCCCGCCGTGGAGATCGGCGCCGCGTTCTACGCGCCGTTCGCCGCGGTCCTGTTCGCCATCGAGGTGTTCGCCCTCAAGCCGCTGAGTCGCACCGTGGCAGTGGTGGCCATGGGCGCAGGTGTGGCATACCTCGTCGTCCGCTGGGTGAACCCTGGCCCCACGCCGGTCATCGAGACGCTGCCACTTCCAGGCGTATGGACCGTACCGCTGGCCCTGGTGATCGGGCTCCTGGGCGGTGCCCTCTCCGCCGCGCTGATCCGCCTGCTCTACGCGCTGGAGCACGCCGTCGCCCGCTGGGACGGTGTCCCGAGGTGGCTCAAGCCGGCCATGGGCGGCGCGGTGCTCGGGCTGGCCGGGCTCGCGGCGCCGGAGCTGCTGGGGATCGGCTACGTCACTCTGGAGGCGGTGGCGGCCGGCGAGCTCCCGGGCTGGGAGCTGCTCCTCCTCTTCACCGTGGGCAAGCTGCTCCTCATGGTGGTGAGCTTCGGGAGCGGGTTCCGCGGCGGGTTCTTCGCCCCCTCCCTCTTTATCGGCGCCATGCTGGGCGCCCTCTGCGGCGTCGGCGCGGCCGCCGTTCTGCCGGGTCCGGGGCTCGAGCCCGCCGCCCTGGCCACCCTGGGCATGGCCGCCGTCCTGGCCGGCGCGGTTCGGGCTCCGTTCACCGTCGCGCTCCTGATCCCCGCCCTCTCCGGCGACTACGCACAGGCCCCGGCCCTCCTCCTCGCCGCGCTGGCCGGCACATTCGTGTCCCGCCGGCTGGAACAGGACTCCCTGTACACCTACGCCATCGCACACCCGGCCAAGGAAGTGGACTACGACCACCCGCCGCGGCCGCAGCGCGACGTGCGCCAGCGTTGCAGGGCCATGACGATCGGCCAGAGGCGCGCGCCTTCCGGCCATGGGGATGACGCGCCACTCTCATCGTGAGGGCGTGTCCGCGCGCGCTGAGGTCCGACTGCGGAGCGACGTGGCAAACGTACTGTGGCGTGGCACGGAACCTGGGCGGTATACGATCTGAGCGCCAGCAACTCCTGGAGAACCCATGACCATCGAAAGGCAGGACGGGGCCCGTTCCGGACCTCGCGGCCAGACCACTTCACGATTGATTCAGTGGTTTCGGCCTCCCGAGGGTAGCGGCGCCCGGGATGACCGTGCCCTGCTTGGCCGCATCCTCTTCGCGATGATATGGATGCCGATTCAGGTGGTCCTCTCCCTCTTCATCGCCACGGGGGGGCTCATGCTGCTGCTCGTTCTGGGCATCCTCCTCAGCCCATTCATCGGCCTTTTCCTTTTGGTGCGGTATCTGGTGCGGAGAGCGTCTTCCGGATAGCCTCACGCTCTGAGGAGCGCACGATGCCTTCCCATAGTACGTGTGACGCCCTGTTCGCACGCACGCGTGCACATAGCGCCGACCTGCCTCCACATCGGCCGGGTCGTGCGAGTGCGGCGCGAATCCCCGCCCCACTCGCGCGCGATCCACGTGGCCACCGCGTTTAGCCGTCCGCGGGTCTGATCGAGCTCGGGCGCGGCGACGGGCTTGGGGCCCGCTTCGCCACGGTGCGCGAGGTCATCTAATGCGGCGGCGGGGGGCGCCAAGGCTACCCGCTCGCGTACCGAAGCCGGGAACATGACCCGTGCCCCGGCGCGGTCCCCCCGGTCCGGGCCGTAAAGCGTGTGGGATCTGGCCGAGATGGAGGGTGTGTCACGGTCACCTGAAACATTCCCGTGCAGTTCCGCGACACCGTGGCAGCGAAATCCTGATAATGCTCAGCCGACACATCAAGCAGGAGGTGTGTCCGTGGAATTCGCCGAAGCTGGTGCAGGCGACTTCGGAGCGGGACTACCTTCCTCGCCGCCCCGGCCTCGCCGGTGGGGAGCCGGGCACGGGCACGCACGCGCACTCGCACGGGGGCCCACCTACGGACGCGCCGTCGCTGGTCGAGCTCATGCGGATGACGCGGGAGGAGTGGGACGTGTGGACGCGGGGGTCTGCGATCCGACGGGCGGGGTATGAGGGGTTCCGGCGGAACGTGGCGGTGGCGCTGGGGAATTGGCTGGCCGGTCTCGACGAACCGCCGGAGGAGGCGGTAGCGGTGCTGCGGGAGGCGCTGGAGGGTGACGATCCGCTGGTCCGGGAGCACGCGTCGTGGGCGCTGGGGCGGTATGCGGGGTGGCGGGAAGCAGGCGAGAAGCGAGGTTACGCTCTCCCGATCAACGTCCCGGACGCCCGGGAGACAGGGGCCATCCGCACGGGGGTCTTCCCGCGATCCTGAATCATCCGTCGTCGGCTTTTTGCCGAGATGGTGAGCCGGTCCTGGGCGGATCCCGGATCGACTCCCTCGAGAGACCCTGTCTCGACCAGGCTCCGGACGCGGTCCGGATTCGCGGTGAGCCGAACGATCTCTGCCAGGTGCGTCAGATGCTCCAGGGGCTGATCCTCTGGCGTCAGGACCACGAAGATGAGCCTCGCCGGGTCGGCGGCGCCGGGGAACTCGATCCCCTCGGGGCTCGTACCCAGGAAGACCAGGGAACCGGAAAGGTCGGGCAGCCGCGCGTGGGGGACGATGACACCCGGCTGGACCTCCGGCGTGAACGCCTCAACGCTCCGGCAGACGGCCGCCAGGATTCGATCGAGCTGCTCCGGATCCGAAGCGAACTCCAAGTCCAGCAGGCGATGCAGGACGCGGTCGTATGACTCGCCCGAGACACCAGTCAGGATCCGGCTCCGGGCGAGCGCCCTGGGAAGCATGGCCTCGGATGCGACGTGTACGGCGTCCGGCACCCGCTCGGACGGGTATATGATGATGAAGCTCTCGGGAACCAGGTCGGCCAGTCGAGCGGGCAGCTGCTCGAGCGCCGGATCCCAGGCGAGGGCGCCGTGTCGAGCGGAAAGGACGATGACCAGGTCGTCGGGGAGGAGCTCGTTGGTCAACCGGTTCAAGACCTCCGCCCAATCGGGGACGCGTTCAAGACTCGTGGGCGCCTCCGGCTTGATGGCGTCCATGTGCGGCTGGTAGATGCCGGGTGGCGCGGCCACGGTGAAGCCCTGGATGGTCGCGCCCAGCCGGTTGGCCATTCTCTTGATGGTCCGGACGGACTCGAGGAAGCCCGGTGTATGGTCGGCGCCCTGCGGGATGAGGAGGATGATCCGCTCGGTCGTATTGAACGGGTGACCCACTTTCGTGACCAGGACCTGGCTCCGGGTCTGCTCCAGCAGCTGGTCGAGAACGGTGCCGAAGACGGTCCTTCGGGAGGTCCGCCGGCCGTCCCAGCCGATGATCACGGTGGACGCCCGACTCTCGGCCATGCCACGGGCGATCCCATTGGCGAAGTTGTGGTCCACGCGCGTGAGGGGCACGACGTGGACGCCGGCACCGGTGGCGTACGACACCGCCTGGCTCAGCATCTTCTCGGCCGTGGCGACGAACTCGCCCGTCCTGTTCTCGTCCGCCGGCACGACCGTGAGTGGGTAGACGGCCTCTGTGGAGTCCGGCTCACGGATGAGCAGTGCGAGGTTCATGAGGTCCTCGGCCGTTGCCGGGTTCGCCATGGGGACGAGGATCCTCTCCGGCGCCTCCGCCGGGTCGTAGGGCCGGTGCTCTTCCTGTAGCGCGACCTGACGACCGTATCGCTCGAGGATCCAGGGGCCGAGAATGCAGGTGACGAGGATCATCATTACCGCCCCATTGAGGACGGCGTCATCGAAGAGTCCGACCTCGAGGCCGATGAGCGTGGCAGCCAGGGTAGCGGCGGCCTGGGGAACGGTCAGCCCGAAGACCGTCCAGCCCTCCGCTGCCGTATAGCCGAAGGTCCGCTCGGCGATGCGGGCGGCGAGCCATTTCGTGAGAACGACCGTCACCGTCAACCCGAGCATCGCCTGCCACGCCCTCACGTCCGCCATCAGGACACTAACGTCCACCAGCATCCCGATGGACAGCAGGAAGAACGGGATGAAGAGGGCCTCCCCGATGAAGTGGATCCGGTTGTTGAGGAGGCTCTGCTCGGGGATCAGCCGATTGAGGGCGAGGCCCACCAGGAACGCCCCCACGATGGGCTCGATCCCCGCCACGTCCGCCAGGTAGGCACCGCCGAAGAGCGCCGTGAAGATGAAGAGGTACTCCGATACGCCGCCGGTCCGCTCGCTCCATAAGAACCACCGTCCTACACGGGGCAGTCCGAACCAGATGATCATGGAGTGCGGCCTGGGGCGGAGCGCGGGCGGGGGAGAGTCGGGGCGCGGTGTCAGGGAGGCCCTCACCCCACGCAATGCAAGCATTGCGCGGGGGCCCCGAGTCGAGGTGGCGGAGGATGGCGCCGATGGGCTCGGGGTCGGTGAGGAAGGCGAGGGTGCGCATTTCCGATCCGCAGTCGGGGCAGCGGAGGGGGAAGACCTCGTAGATGCGG
>CAYXJH010000095.1:0-10141 GCA_964465415.1 uncultured Gemmatimonadaceae bacterium | reverse complement strand
AGCCTGCTCGATGCCGCCGTCGCCGACCTGCGCGCGGCGGGCGCCACCGTCCTCGACTCCCTGGCCGTCCCGCACCACGGACAGTACGGGGGCGCCGAGTGGACCATCCTGCTCTACGAATTCAAGCACGGCCTGAACGAGTATCTGGCGGGGCTGGGCGCTGGGGCACCGGTGAGGACGCTGGCCGATGTCATCGCGTTCAACGAACGGGACCGGGCGCGGTCCATGCCCTGGTTCGGCCAGGAGATCCTGGTCATGGCCGAGGCGAAAGGTGGCCTGGACGAGCCCGAGTACCTGGAGGCGCTGGAGACGGCGAAGCTGGCGGGCGTCGGGATCGACTCGATCCTCCGGCAACATGGGCTGGACGCCCTGGTCGCTCCCACTGGCAGCCCCGCCTGGCTCATAGACCTGATCACGGGCGACCACTTCCTGGGCGCCAGCTCCTCACCCGCCGCCGTCTCGGGCTACCCGAACATCACGGTCCCCATGGGCCGGCAGTTCGGGCTGCCGGTCGGCCTGTCGTTCTTCGCCGGGGCGTGGAGCGAGCCTCGCCTCATTGCGCTCGCCTACGGGTACGAGCAGGCGACCCGGCACCGGCAGCCGCCGCGGCTCCTCCCGGCCGCGCCTCTGGGATCGGTCGACCCGTAGCGGAGTCGAGGCCGCGGGTCAGCGGAAAGGCAGCTCGACGCCGAGCATGGCCGGCCCCACCAGGAGCCTGAGCCGGTCGGAGAGGTCTCCGCCGCTATTGCGATGGTCCAGGCGATGGAGCGTGTACCGCGCCACGAGGGTCCCTATGGCCGCACCCGCCACCACGTCGCTCACCCAGTGGCGGTCTTCGTGGGTGCGGGACCAGGCGACCAGGCCGGCGGCGCCGTAGCCGAGACCCGTCACCCAGGCCAGATCCGTCTCCGACGCGATTACGGTGGCCAGGGCGAAGGCGGTCAGCGCGTGACCCGACGGGAACGACTGCCAGCTGTTGTTCATCGTGAACAACCGGAACCCGGACGAGCCGACCCCCACGCGGGGGCGCGCCCGGCCGACCGATGCCTTCAGCGTGCCGTTGACCACTCCGGCGGCGACCAGGACGGCGAGCGTGCGTCCGGCCGCATCGGCCAGCTCCTCGTAGCCGGTCAGCCGGGAGAGACCGTACGTCGCACCCGTGGCGAGGACGACGATTTGACCGTTGCCGAGAAGATTGCCCAGATCGCTGAGTTTGGCCGGCTGGTCCGGGTCATCGGCCCTCAGCACGTGGCGCAGCTGCACATCGACGACCGTGGCGGCCGCGATGGACGTGGCGACGACGGCAGCACCCATTGCCGTACGGGTCACGCCATTCCGGTCCACAGGGCGCGATGTCGGGACTGACACGGGCGCGACGCTGTCGATCGCGAGGACCGTGGCGTGCCAGTACCAGAGGGGGCAGGGTGGGGGTCTCAGCAGCATCGTGACACACGAGGCGTGACGATCATCGCTCTCGGCGGGGGAGGCCGGCGCTGGGAGGACGCCTGTCCCGGCAGCACCCGGTGCGGCCATCGCCATGAGGAGAAGCACGGCGGGGATCGCCCTGGCGATCTGACGCGTCTTGATCCTGAATCGATCCGCCATGCCGACGATATGCCTCCGGGGGTCAGGTTCTCGGACCTGGGTCGGATCGCGCCACGGGTGACAAGTGTCGGCGTGGTCGGACGCGTAAGAGTACGCGCGCGAGCGGGCCCTGGCAACGGCGATCAGGGTGCACACTCCGGACGCGGGTCAGCTCTCGATCCGGGTCTCCCCCGTGAGGCGCGCCAGAACGGGCCGGACGGACAGCCCGTGCACCACCACGCTGAAGAGTACGACCGCCAGGGTGGCGGCCAGGACGAGGCGGGCGGTCGCGTCATCGAGTCCGTGCTCCAGGGCATAGGCCATGTAGTAGATCGACCCGATTCCCCGGATGCCGAACCAGGACCAGTAGATTCGGTCGGAGCGGGTGAACCCCGCTCCCGCCGTGCCCAGATACGTGAGCACCGGTCGAGCCATCAGCAGCAGGACGAACCCGAAGGCGAGGAGCGGCCAGCGGAGCTCCCAGAGGTCGTGCCACGGTACGAGGGCACCGACCATGACCAGCACGGCGGCCTTGGCAAGCTCGTCGACCGATTCGGTGAAGTCGGCGAAGGTCGTGAGCCGGTCGGCCGACTCCTCGAAGGGAATCCGGAAGCCGTGGCCCGCCGCGAACGCGGCCAGGAACCCGTATCCGCCGATGATCTCCACGGCACCGTACGTGGCCAGCAGCAGCGCGAACGGGACGAACAGGCGACGGGAGTGGCTGACGGCGTCCCTCGCCATGAGATCCACGAACGTCCGGCCGCACAGCCGCCCCATGAACCAGCCCGCGGGCAACGCGACGCCCACGGCCCAGACCAGGTCCAGCGCCAGCCACCGGCCGAGCCAGGCGCCGATGTCGTCGGGCCGGGTGGTCAGATAAAGGCCGAGGTAGATGAACGGAAACGCCAACCCATCGTTGAGCCCGGCTTCGCTGGACAGGCCGAACCGGTCCTCCGGGTCTTCCTCCGTGCTCCGCTCCTCCAGCGGTCCGGCAAGGATCGGGTCGGTGGGAGCCAGGATCGCGCCGAGCAGGATCGCGGGCCCCAGGGCGAGGCCGAGGATCCAGACCGCCGCGCCGGCGATGGCGGCGATGGTGGCCGGCATTACGATCAGGACGAGACGGGCGGTGGACTGCCAGCCGGACCAGGAGAAGGGCCGGCCGATCCGGATGCCGAGCACGATCAGCCCGATGATCACCGCCAGCTCGGCCACGCGCATGAGGGCGTGGTTGGCGACCAAGGGGTCGTCGGGCGCCATCTCCAGCAGCACCGGTCCCGCCAGGATGCCGACGAGCAGGTACACGTACGTGCTGTTGACGTTGAGCCGCTCCATCAGGCGGCTCCCGAGGGTGATGACCAGAAGCGCCACGCCGACCAGCACGAACAGCACGTCGTAGCCGTCGGGGGTCGGCAGGATGCTCGTCACGGCCGCGCGCCCGCCGACCGGGGCTCAGCGACGGGAGGGGCCGCGGTCGTCCGACGGGGCGCCGCTGGCGAGCCATTCGCGGAACGGATCGGATACCCGCGCCAGCCGCCACTCCTCGAAGACCTGCAGGGCCATGGCCCGAATCGCGCCGCCACCGGCCGCGGCGAGGAGCACACGATCCAGGAGCCAGCCTTCGAACGCGTCGGGCTCCGGGTCCTCGCGCACGGCGGCCTCGAGCAGGTCTCGCTTGATGCGCAGCCCGATGACGTCGGGGCGCTGGTCCCGCTTCCGCTTCCGCGTGCGTGCCTCCGACGCCTCCAGCGCTTCCAGCAGCTCCAGGCATACCCGGGCCGGGCGCAGCTCGGCGGGAGGGCCGCTCACCGCCCACCTCCTGCGACCACGTCCGCCGCGGCGGCGACCCCGAGCGTCAGCGGCCAGGCGGACCGATCCGGCCGACGGAATCCGCGCTCCGTGGCCATCAGCTCCAGGGGCAGGGTGCGAAGGTCCTCGAGGGGGAGGGCCCAGGAGGGTTTCGGGCGCAGCGTCGTGATGCTCTTGACATAGCCATGGCACGTTTCGCAGGTCTCGACACGAACCAGCTCCGCCTCCTGATCCGGAACCAGGGAGCCCTGTCGCCGGTGATCACGCTCGCCGCAGAATGGGCAGTGGAGCGTGTCCCGTTCCCACCCGGCGGCGCAGCGACCGCAACGGAGGACGCGCCGACGCTCCAGCCCACGGAGCTCGACCAGCGTGGGCCAGCCGGCGCAGACCGGGCAGTACCCGGCCCGCCAGTCGGACGGGAGGGCCGGGAGGGCGCGGCGGCCGGCTTCCAGGAGCAGCGGCAGCCCGGCGAAATGCGCGATGGTCCCCAGCGTGCCCTCGGGGAGCCCCGCCGACTCCGCCAGTCCGCGCAGCCCGTCCTCGTCCTGCCTCAGCCCCGCGTCCAACAGGCGAAGGGGCTGGAGACCATCCGGAAGGCGATCCGGTCCGTCGCCCTGTTGACCCGTGGCCGCGCGCAGCAAACCGGTGGCTAGCCGGGCGGCCGCGCTGGCGTCCACGTGGATGCGGGCACCTTCGAGGAGCGGCGCGTCAGAGGGCCGCGCGGCGGCGAATCGGATGTCGCCGTTCCTCCAGGGCTCCCGGTCCGCTTCGGCAAGGGCCATCTCCAGCAACGTGAGCCAGGCGCGCCATTCGGGCGCCGCCTCCGCCTGTCGGGCCAGCGCCTCGCGGGCCTCCGGCGGTAGATGCTGGGTCGACTTCACCGGGGCGGTATGATTCCGTGGATCGATCATTGTGGTTCCTGCCGGGATCGCGGGGATCGCCGCGCGGGCGCACGGCGGTCGATGCACGAACAGTACCGCCCGCCTGTGAAACGAGGCGCCCTCCGGTCAGCGGGACTGCCCGAAGTTGTACACGAAGTTCAACACCGGCAGCCAGGGGAAGCCTTCCTCACCGAAGCCCGTGATGCCGGCGAGGCCGAAGTCCACGGAAAGGCGCTCCCCGAAGAACCGGACGCCGCCGGACAGGAGCGCGCCGGACTCTCCGACGACGAGGAAGTTCTCCGTCAGCAGCTTGATGCTGGGAGATACCCGGAGCTCGCCGCCCAGCATGATCAGCGGATCGCTGGAGATCCACGCGTCGTCGGTACCGATGGCCCAGCCCCAGCCGGCGCCCGCGGTGAAGGATCGGTCGGCGTCCCCGAACGTGCCCACGCCGTACGCCACTCCCAGCGAGCCCTGGTCGACCGCCTCGGTGGCGAAGAACGCGATGCCCCCCACCGCCAGGTCCGTGGTCGGGCGGTTCACCAACCGGACCTTCGGTGCCACGTACAGGACCCGTCCGATCACTTCCGGGATGAGCGGGGTGCCGCCGGCGATCGTGAAGTTGTCGGTCACGCCGTACCCGACGAACGGCAGCAGCACCCAGAACGCAGATAGATAGCCCTCGCCCCGGGGCAGCGTCCGCGCCGTCGGGGATACGATCAGGAGCCGGGTCCGGTTCGGATCCGGGCGCCACAGCTCGCCGTCCACCATCCGGCCACGCAGCGTGGTGATGGAGCGGACCCTGTCCCGGCCCACGTCCAGCCGCACGCCGCTCGTCGTCTCGAACCTGATGCTGTCCGGGCTCTCGGCCACAATGCGCCCAACGAACGTGGAGCCGTCGAGGAGCCGTAGCTCGACGAGGGTGTCCGTCCGTTCTGTCGTGGGCGTTTGGGCCTCCACACCGGCGGGCAGGGCGATGCCGCCCATCACGAGGATGAGCACCGGGACCCAACGGGCCCGGAGCACAGGTGACCGGCGACGGCACGGACGGCGCATCAGCGCGCAGCGGCTCATGGGACGATCCTGTGGAGTAACGGGAAAAGTGGCCGGAACGGTCGTTCCGACGCTCAAAGATTATCGGGCGGAAAGCTTTGGACAAGGTGTTTCGCGGGTCGGGAGCGACACCGGCTCCCAAACGCCTGGCGCACCGTTTGCGTCGCCGGCATGGCCCGCTGGCTTCCACCAGGAGGGTTGCGTAGTGGACAGCGTATTCGTTGCGCCGGCCGGTTGGAGCTGGGACATCATCCTGTACTTCTTCCTGGGTGGTCTGGCCGGCGGCGCGCTCTTCCTGGCCAATTTGCTGCGCCTGTCCGGCGCGCAGCCCACCCTGGTGCCGGCGCGGATCGGCTACTACCTGGCGTTCCCGCTGGTGAACCTGTGCGCGATCCTGCTGGTCAAGGACCTGGGCCGGCCGGAGCGGTTCTGGCACATGCTGATCCAGTCCGAGCGGATCCCGTTGCCGATGCTCAAGTGGTGGTCGCCCATCTCAGTGGGGAGCTGGGTGCTGGCTCTGTTTGGCCTGTGCGCAGCGATCTCGTTCGTGTACGCGTTGATCGAGGGGCGGGTGATCCGGTCGAGCCGGCTCGACCGGTTGGAGGGCTGGCTTGCGCCGCTCCACCGGCCCGGTATCCTGGGCGCGGTCTACCTGATCGGCGGTGCGGGACTGGCGCTTCTCCTCGCGGGGTACACGGGCATCCTTCTCAACAACACCAGCGCCCCGACGTGGTCCCAGGACCCGCTGCTCGCGCCCATGTTCATGGCGTCGGGTGTGGCGAGCGCGGGCGCGGCCATCTTCCTTCTGGGCCACTTCGCGGGGGCGGACGCGCCCGCGTCCCGTCACGCGGTGCTCCGGGTCGCCCTGGTCGCGTTGATCGTGGAGGCCGTGCTGCTCGTCGGTGCGGTGCTCATGGGGCTGACCCACATCTCGACCTCGACCTATTTCCTGGGCGTCTGGGGGCTCCTCTTCTGGCTGGTGATCCTGCCGCTGGGCATCGTGGCGCCGATCGTGCTCCTCTGGTCCGCGGAGCACCGGGACCGGCTGCTGGTGAGAAACGCCCACGTGGTGGGGGCCGCCCTGCTGCTGGGCGGCGCGCTCCTCTTCCGCACGCTGGAGGTGCTGGGTGGTCAGGCATACTTCAGGCTCTATTGATCGACTGGAGGGCTGGCGATCGCGCGATGCCATGGTTCGCCTGGGCGTCGTCGTTCTCGTGCTCGGTGTGGTGCAGGCCCTCCTATTCTACGACCACTTCGCGGTGGCGATCACGACCATCTTCGCCCTCGCGCTCGGCCTGTGGCTGCGGAGCTGGGCGGCGGCGATTCCGGCGGTGGCGGCATTCTTCGTCGCATATCTGCTGGCGGTGAGCACCGGCTGGCTGCACGATGCCCGGCCTCTCTGGGAGCCGTTGCTCGGCGCCCTGCTGGCCCTGCTGGGTGGCCTGATCGGCGGCGGGATCTTCGATGTTCTCAGACGTGACGTGGATGCGCGGGCACCGGCGCCCGTCCGGACGGAATCACTCGAACGGAGCGTATGACATGGCGGTGACACGGCGGGAGTTCCTCGGCTATTCGGCGGGTGCGGGCGCGGGCACGGCCCTGGGCGGTCTTACGGGGCTGGGCGCCAGTCTGGCGCCCGCCCGGGCCCAGGCACAGGCGCTGCGGATCGACGATAGCCGGACCGTGCCCTCGATCTGCCCGTTCTGTTCCGTGGGTTGCACGACGCTCGTCCATGTGAAGGACGGGGAGATCATCAACATCGAGGGCGACCCGCGGAGTCCGCACAACGAGGGCACGCTTTGTCCCAAGGGCGCGGCCACGTTCCAGCTCCACAAGAACCCGAACCGGCCGACCCAGGCGCTCTATCGGCGGCCGGGCGCCCCGGACTGGGAGGTCGTCGACCTGGAGTGGGCCATGGACCGGGTCGCCGAGCGAGTCAAGCAGACCCGGGACGAGACGTTCATCGACCGGATGCCGGACGGCACCACCGCGAACTGCACGCCGGCCATCTTCTCCCTCGGTGGCGCCACGCTGGCCAACGAGTGGAACCACATGCAACAAAAGCTCATGAGGGGCCTGGGGATCATCGCGATCGAGAATCAGGCCCGAATATGACACAGTTCCAGCGTCCCCGGTCTGGGGACACGACTCGGGCGGGGCGCGGCGACTACCTACCCGCGTAACCTGGAGCACAGCGACTGCTTCGTCGTCATGGGCTCGAACATGGCGGAGAACCACCCGGTGGCGTTCCGCTGGCCCATGCGGGCGCGGGTGAACGGCGCGAAGCTCATCCACGTGGACCCGCGCTTCACCCGGACCAGCGCGATGTGCGACCTTTACGCGCCCATCCGGGCCGGCTCCGACATCGCGTTCCTGGGCGGTCTCATCAACTACGTCATCAACAGCGAGCGTTGGAACTCCGAGCCGTTCTTCCGTGACTACGTGGTCAACTACACGAACGCAGCCACGATCATCACGGATGAGTTCGGCGAGGCGGACGAGAACGACGGCGTCTTCTCGGGCCTCATGCAGTACGGCGGCGGGAACCCCGAGTGGCCCTACAACGGGTTCGTCGGGATGTACAACAACACGAGCTGGCGCTACGAAGGGCGGGAGATGGAGGGAGAGGGCCAGGCGGAGGCGTACAGCATCGCCGCGGGCGAGGGGCAGGAGGGCGAGAACGGCGAGGGCCAGGAAGAGGGCGACCGCAACGGGGACCGGCCGCCCGGCCCCGGCGAGCACCAGGGCCCGCCCTTCGACTGGCTCGTGCGGGAGTTGCGCGAGCCGCAGGAGCAGTTCGACCCGTCGCTCGAGGACCCGAACTGTGTGTTCCAGATCGTGCGCCGCCATTTCAGCCGCTACACGGCGGAGATGGTGGAGCGGGTGACGGGCTGTCCGCGGGACACGTTCCTCCAGGTGGCGCAGTCGCTCCTGGACAACTCGGGCCCGGACCGAACCAGCGCGTTCGCCTACGCGGTGGCGTGGACGCAGCACACGAACGGTGTGCAGACCATCGGCTGCTGCGCACTGCTCCAGCTGCTGCTGGGCAACATCGGGCGGCCCGGCGGCGGGATCGTGGCGCTGCGCGGACACGCATCGATCCAGGGGTCGACGGACCTGCCCACCCTGTATCACAGCATCCACGGGTACATGGCGCACCCCAGCACGTTGAAGGACCACGACACGCTGGTCGGCTATCTCCGGGAGGAGACCAGCCCCACCACCTACTACGCGAACACGCCGAAATTCATGGTCTCGTACCTGAAGTCCATGTACGGGGACGCGGCCACGGTGGAGAACGACTTCGGCTACGACTGGCACCCCCGCATCCTGGGCGACCACTCCCACATGCCCATGTTCGTGGCCATGGCGGAGGGGCGGGTCAAGGGGATGTTGTGCATCGGCCAGAACCCGGCGACTTCCCTGAACGCCAAGCTGGAGCGAGCGGCGATGGCGCGGCTGGACTGGCTGGTGGTGAAGGACAACTGGCTGCTGGAGACGGCGAACTTCTGGAAGACGTCGCCGGAGGTGACGAACGGGGAGATCAGTCCCGAGGACATCAACACGGAGGTCTTCTTCTTCCCGTCGGCGCAGATCGCGGAGGAGGAGGGCAGCTTCACGAACACGCAGCGGCTGCTCCAGTGGCACTACCAGGCGGCCAACCCGCCCGGCGACTGCCGGTCGGACAACTGGTTCACCTACAACCTGGGCAAGCGGCTGAAGCGGCTCTATGCCGACAGCCCGCTGGAGCGCGACCGGGGCTTCCAGGCGCTGACCTGGGACTTCGACTACGAGGGCCCAGCGCCGATCCCGGGCGAACCGGATGCCGAGAAGGTCCTGAAGGAGATCAACGGCTACTACACGGACCGGCCGGAGGAGCACCTGGCGGGCCCCGACGACCTGGCAGACGACGGCACGACCACGTGCGCGTCCTGGATCTACTGCGGCTGCTTCCCTGCGCCCGATCGCAACCTGACGGCGAACCGGGAGCCGGACCCGCCGGGCGAGGCGGGCGCGCACCTGGGGTGGGGCTGGTCATGGCCTGGCAACCGGCGCGTGATCTACAACCGTGCGTCGGCGGACCCGCAGGGGAACCCGTGGAGTGAGCGGAAGCGGTGGGTCTGGTGGGATGGCAGCGCCTGGGTCGGCTACGACACGCCGGACTTCCCGGTGAACAAGGCGCCCGGCACACCGGCCCAGCCCGGCGGCATCGGCGTCGCCGCCCACTCCGGCGCGAACCCGTTCATGATGAAGGACGACGGGAAGGGTTGGCTGTTCGTGCCCGCGGGGCTGATCGACGGCCCGTTGCCGGTGCATTACGAGCCGG
Organism: uncultured Gemmatimonadaceae bacterium; assembly: GCA_964465415.1. GTDB lineage: Bacteria > Gemmatimonadota > Gemmatimonadetes > Longimicrobiales > RSA9 > SLCC01. The sequence goes on along the minus strand of CAYXJH010000095.1, from coordinate 490 downwards.
CCGAGTCGCCGGTCCGCAATCCGCTTTACGGCCGGCAGACGAACCCGACGCTCAAGTACTGGCAGCACGAGGCGAATCCGCTCGCGGAGATGGGCGACCCCCGCTACCCCCACGTCATCACCACCTACCGGCTCACGGAGCACTACCTGGCCGGCGGCATGAGCCGGTGGCTGCCGTGGCTCGCCCAGCTCCAGCCGGAGCTGTTCATCGAGCTGTCCCCGGAGCTGGCTGCCGAGAAGGGGATCACCAACCTCGACCGGGTACGCGTCACTTCGCCCCGGGGCGCGGTCACGGCCAAGGCGCTGGTGACCCGGAGGGTTCGCCCCCTCACGATCGACGGCCGGCGGCTCCACCAGGTCGGCATGCCCTGGCACTGGGGATGGGAAGGGCTGAGCAAGGGCGACGTCGTCAATGATTTGACCGCCCTGGTCGGCGACCCGAATGTGTCGATCCACGAGGGCAAGGCCTTCGTGTGCAACGTAGAGAAAGG
>CAYXJH010000094.1:0-10167 GCA_964465415.1 uncultured Gemmatimonadaceae bacterium | reverse complement strand
GCCGCCAGGTGGGGCAGCTTGTCGCCGCCGCCTATGAAGAGGAAGACGACGTCTTTGACGTCCCGCAGCAGCCAGGCTGCATCCATGATCGCGGTAAAGCTGTGCGAGGCGCGCGCGCGGCCAGAGTAGAGCACGATGAACGCACGGTCCATCCCGTGCTCGGCGCGGAACGGATTGCACTCGGGCAGCACGGGCCGGATGTCCGCAGCGTCCTCCCAGTTGTGGATGCAGTAGACCGCGTCCGGCGGCCCGCCCGCGTCCAGGAGGGCGCTGGTCATGCGTTCGCCCGGGCCGACTACGGCATCACATCGCCGGTGGGCAAAGGCAGCCAGGGTCTCGAGCCCGCGGTGGACCCAGCCACCCTGTCGAACCGCGCCGAGCCGGGCCGCCCGGTGTGGGAAGTGGTCCTGGACCCAGTACACGGCGCGAGCCCGCCGTAGCCTGGCCAGCAGAAGCAGCAACATAACGAGCAGCGGTGGGTCCGTCATCCCGACCAGCACGTCCGGTCTGGGAAGCCGCAACACGGCGAGGGCTGCGCCGATTACGTATTCCAGATAGCTGAGGGCCCGCCCCGTCGACCGTTCACGCGGGAACGCGGTAGACCTGATCCGCACGATCCTGACGCGGTTGCGTGTCTCGCGGGCGGCAAGACGGCACGACCGGCCGGCATGGGGGGTTCGGCCCGTCACCACCGTGACATCCCATCCCCGTTCGGCCAGGTCCTCGGCCAGGTCTGTGAGCATCTGCCCGGTCGCGGGCCGCTGCGGCCAGTAATAGCGGTTCAGGAAGATGACGGAGCCTGCGTGTCCGTGGCTCATCGGCCTCCGGCGACTGCGGTCAACTGGTCCTGATCCAGGGGGAGCTGGCGCCCCTCGTCGGGGGTGGTGTGTGTCGTGTCTGCCGCCTCCGGGAGGCGCTCCAGTCCCCGTTGAAGCTCGGGCAGCAGGTCCGAAGCGATGAGCCGGATGTCCGTGAACAGGCGTTGGCCTTCCAGCGGACGCCACAGGGAGAACCGCCCGATGCGCCGGCCCGCTCCGTTTCGAAAGAGAAGGCGGACCTCCAGCGCGTCCTCTTCCCGGAACGGCGCGGGCGCGGCCCAGCGCCAGAGACAGCCGCCATCGGAGCGTCGCACCGACCGCCCGTCCACCAACTTGCCCGCGATTTCGGCGGGGAGCCAGAACTCGGCGCGGCGGAACTCACTGTGCTCGAACGCGGACTCCAGGGCCGCGACGGTGGACGCGGCATCCTGCGCGGTCCGCAGCCGGGACACGGCCTCCCGGATGCGCAGGTTGTGGGCGATCACCTCGCGCTGGGCCAGCCCTCGCTCCACGACGCGACCGACCTCCACCAGCTCGGGGATGCGGAGTCGCTGGACGGCGACCCAGAGGATGACGCCGGCGATCATGAAGGGAACGGCGAGCTGGATGCCGGCGGGCTTGACCAGCAGCAGCGACAGGAAGGCGAACGCGATGCACACCGCGTAGATCACCAGGGCGACGCGACGGGGCGAATGCCCCAGGTCCCGGAGGGTATGATGGATGTGGAGCCGGTCTCCCTTGAAGAGCGGCTTCCGGCGGAGGAACCGTCGCACCATGACCAGGAGCGTATCCAGAATCGGTAGACCGAGAGACACGACCGGGATGGCCACCGCCAGCGCGGTCGAGGCGGTCTGCGTCGTGACCACCGCCATGGCGGCCAACATGAACCCGATGAAGAGGCTGCCGGAGTCGCCGAGGAAGATGCTCGCCGGCGGGAAGTTGAAGAACAGGAAGCCCAGGACGGCGCCAGCCAGCACGAATGCCACGAGGGCACCGAGGTCGTTCCCATTCACGAGCGAGACGCCGCCCATCGCCAGGCACGCCAGCACCGCCGCGCCTCCGGCGACGCCGTCGCTGCCATCGATCAGGTTGAAGGCGTTCGTCACGCCGACCAGCCAGACCACGGTCAGGAAGAGGCTGAAGGAAACGGGCAGGGTCCCGTCGGCGAGCCCCAGGAACGGCACGGTCTCGATCCGGATACCGGCCATGAAGACGGCCACGGCGATCAGGATTTGGATCGCGAACTTGGGCGGTGCGCTCAGGTGTCGAACATCGTCCCAGAGCCCCAGCCCGAATACAGCGGCGGCACCGGCCAGGACCACGAGCAGGGGCCTCGTGATCTCGGGGGCGACGGCGAACTGCGGCGGCTCGAACGCGAGTACGAGGGCAAGCACGGCGACAACGGCCCCGAACACCGCGATCCCGCCGGCGCGAGGCACGGGGCGCTCGTGGTTGTGACGGTCCTGATCCGGCACGTCGACCAGGCCCCAGCGAGCAGCCGAGCCTCGGACTCGATAGGTCAGCACGAGCGCCAGCGCCAGGGCACCGGAGAAGACGGACAGCAGTACGAGCATGGCTTCCGGAGAGAAGTGGATCAGCCTACTCTTTGTCGGGAGATCCCGCTACGAGCCGCCGTTCGGCGGGGGGAAGACTAACATCCGTCCGGATGTTATCGGCACGTAGCGGTCGCGCCGCGTGCGATGAGGGGGGGGCAACATCTGTGCCGGTGGTCGACGCGAAAAGCCCTGTAATGGCGCGCCGGAAGCGGCGTGCCGCCCGCCGAAAACGTGGCGTGCAAAACACGACTGAGGCGCTCACTCCACACTCCCTGCCCAGGATCCGGACGCTTGATCGCCACGAGGGGCGGTGCCGTCAGGCTGCCGCAGGGTGGTCCGGATCTCCGCCGTTCGGACGTGGTCCCCCATCTGGGACGCATCGCCATCGCCGGCCACGGCTGCGACATGCAGGACGATGGTGTCCCCGCTCGAGGGCGCGGTCCAGAGGATGTCCCAACGGACTTCACCGTCGACGCCGGACGTGCCGGCCGACAGGTGCTGAGCGAACTGGACGTCGCGGTCGGAGATGATCACTACGCGGCCTTCTTCATCGCCGGGCACGGTCAGGTCCCCGGCCTGGGTCGCGTCGCGGTGGCGGACCGCCAGTTGGAACCCAGCCACCTTCATGCCCGGCCGGGCCACCTTGACCTGGAGGTGATAGGCTGCGCCAGGCTCGACGTTTGCCGGCAGGCCCCCGACCCACAGCTCTCCCGGCCCATCGTTCTCCTGCCCGTCCCAATGGCAGGCGAAGCAGGAGTCCTCGCCGAAGCCGCCGGTGACGCGGGCGGGCGGACCGTCGTGGAACGCGGCGAGGGGTAGGGGGAGGCGGTCGGGGGCGGGGGTGGGTGCGGCCCCAGCCGTTTCGCCCACCCCCACGGCGTAGATCGAAGCCAGCCCCAGCAGGACCCCGGCGGCGGCGGGCCACCGGGGTTCGCGCCAGCGCCGCGTCAACGTCCGACGGTCGCGGTCACGACTCGACCGACGGTGTTGGCATCGGTTCCGAACCACATCGTGCCGGTCCGGCCGTCGAACATCATGTGCCGTATGTTGTGGCTGACGTCGTGAACCGATACGAACCGTTCGGTCCGGGGGTCGAAGGCCACGAGCTTCTTGTCGGGCCCGGTCTGGGAGACCCACAGGATGTCCCGATCGTCCTTGGTCAGCGCGTAGGGACGAGAGTCGTCTCCGCCGGGCATGGCATACTCCCGAACGGCGCCCGTCTCCGGATCGATGCGGCCCAGGTATCCGCGCGGCTCATCCACGTACCAAACGGACCCGTCACCGGTCACCTCGATGCGCCGCGAGCGGGACGTCTCGTCGGCCTTCTCGAAGCGGGTGATGTCGAGGGTCTCGGGGTGGATGCGGATGACCTGATTGGTGTTGAAGAGGGAGACCCAGGGGTGCCCATCGGCATCCAGGACGATCCCGTAGGGGCGGCTCCGCTCGTCATGGGGTGTCAGCACGACGGACTCGCCGGTGGCCATGTCCAGACGGCCTACCCGGTTCGCTTGCTGCGACGTGAACCAGATCCCGCCCTTCCCATCGAAGATGAGTGTGTGCGGGTCGCGGGCCTCACCGGTCATGAAGACCTTCGCCTCCCCCGTCGCGGGGTCCAGCCGCCCGATCCGGCCGTTCCGGTTCCCCGCATACCACACGAACCCCGCATCGTCCACGATCAGGTTGTGGGGATTGGTGCCGTCCTCGATCTCGTAGCGACGGAACGTGGTGTCCGACGGATCGAACCAGGCGATGTAGTTGCCCGCCTGACCGACGAACCAGACCTTCCCATCCGGCGCCACGAAGGGGTCCCGGCTCCGGCCTCCCCATTCAACCTCCCACTCGCTGATCGTATCCTCGCCCGGCTGGGGCGCCTGCGCCCGGATCGGCCCGGGCAGTGCCACGGATGCGGTCAGCGCGACGGCGGCTAAACAGCCTGCAGCCTGGGTACAACGCATGGGTTTCTCCTTCGCATGGGGCCGTCAACGGTAATCCCCAACTTTAGCCGGTAAGGAGTGGACGCGTAAGTGGGCGGGAAGGAGGTCTCACGCGTTCGGCAGCTCAAGTCTCTTCAGCATCTTCTGGAGGCTCTGTCGGTGCATGCCGAGGGAGCGGGCGGTCGCCGACAGGTTGCCGCCGTGGCGCTCGAGGGCAGCGGCGAGGAAGGAGCGTTCAAAGGATTCAAGAACGCGGCTGCGTGCATCGTTGAAGGTCAATCCGGCCAGGGCGGCATCGACGGCTCGGAGCGGGCTGTGGCTGCCGGACACCGTCGGCGGCAAATCGGAAGCCTCTATGACGCCGCCTTCGGCCAGGACCAGGGCGCGCTCGATGGCGTTGCGCAGTTCGCGGACGTTTCCCGGCCAGTCGTACGCGAGGAGGGCCCGGCGCGCTCCCTCGGCAAGGGGCAGGGCCGGGCGGGAATGCCGTTGGGCGAAATGGGCGATGAACTCGGCGGCGAGGAGTGGAATGTCGGCTCGCCGCTCCCGGAGCGGCGGCAAAGAAATGAGAACGACGCCGAGTCGGAAATAGAGATCTTCACGGAACCGTCCCTGCTCGACGAGGGTGTCGAGGGGTTGGTTCGTGGCCGCAACCACCCGAACATCCACGTCCACCGGCCGGGTCGAGCCCACGGGCGTGACCCGCCTTTCCTCGAGGGCCCGCAACAGCTTGGCCTGGGCGGAGGGAGCGAGGTCGCCGATCTCGTCGAGGAACAGCGTGCCTCGGTGGGCGGCGGCGAACTGGCCCTCCCGGTCGCGGTCGGCACCGGTGAACGCGCCCCGGACGTGGCCGAACAGCTCGGTTTCAATGAGGTCGGCCGGGAGGGCGGAGCAGTTGATCGCCACGAGGGGTCTCCGGGCGCGCGGGCTCCGTTCATGGAGCGCTCGAGCGATCACCTCCTTCCCGGTCCCGCTCTCACCGGTGATCAGGACCGTCACGTCGGTGGGCGCCACGCGGGTGACGACGCGCAGGACGTCCTGCATGGCCGGCGCGGTGGCGACGACGCCCGGCAGCATGCCGCTGAGCTCGTCGCGCAGCCGCCGATTTTCCGCGCGTAGCGCGAGCACTTCATGCGCCCGGTCGATCGTCGCGATGATCTCGTCATTGTCGAACGGCTTGGGAAGGTAGTCCCAGGCACCGAGCTTGAGGGCCTTCACGGCAACCCGCTCATCGCCGTGGGCGGTGAGCAGCACGAAAAGGGTCTGCGGATGTCGCGTCCGGATCTCTTCGAGGAGATCCAGGCCACTGATCGCCGGCATGCTGAGATCGGACAGGACAAGATCGGCAGGGTCTCCCTCCAGTGCGGCCAGGGCGGCGGGAGCGTGCTCGGCGTCGCGGACGTCGTGCCCTGCATCCGCGAGCAGCTCGGTGAGCGCGAAGCGGATCCCGGCGTCGTCGTCCACGACGAGAATCTTCATGCGCCTGCGCCACCCGGGACGATCAGCGTGAGGACGGCGCCGCCGCCGTCCGCATCGTCCACCTTCACGTCCCAGTCCAGCTCACGAGCGATCCGCCTGACGACGGCCAGGCCCAGGCCCGCGCCGATCCCTCGGCTGTGGAATGGCTCGAATATCCGTTCCCGGTCATCGCGTGGCACGCCTGGACCGGTGTCCCGGACGTGGATCGCGATGTTCGTCCCGTCCGGCCGGGCGCCGAGCTCAACGCGACCACCGGCCGGCGTGTGGGCAATGGCATTCAGCGCGAGGTTCAGGAGCGCCTGGGCGAGGGCGTCCCGCGGCGCGGCCGCGTAGAGGTCGGTGTCCTCGCGAACGAGCGTGATGCCCGCTCGCCGGGCGCGGGTATCCACCAGTAGCAGGATATCGTCGAAGAGTGGGGCCAGCGGCGTCAGTTCGCCCTGCACCGCCTGAAACGCGTTCCGCCTGGCGGCGTCCAGCAGGTTGCCCACGATCCGGTCGAGCCGGCCGGTCTCGCCCAGGATCACGTCCGCGTACCGGGCCCGCTTGCCATTATCCAGCTCCGGCTCGCCCAGCCGCTGGGCCAGGGACCGGATCCCCGCGAGGGGATTCCGGATCTCGTGGGCGAGCGTGGCGGAAAGCTCCCCCAGCAGCGCCAGCCGCTCCTGCTCCGCCGCTCGGGTGGCGAGCTCGCCGCTGCGTGCGGCACGCACCTCGATATCGTAGAACCGGTGATGCACCACCCCGTGGAAGATCAGAAACTGGATGAGCACTGTGATCAGCGGCATCGCATACAGCAGGAAGCCCCCTCGGAGGACGATCACCCCCACCACCGCGACGGGGACGATCACGAAGAACGCGACGTTCAGCGCGTTCTTGCCCGCCTGGCGGGAGTCGCGCGGGGGCATGGGGCTCCTTCGGAAGCCGAAATGGAGCGCGGCCGGCACAGTCCACATGATCGCCTGCCACGCCACGGCCAGGCCGCGGCTCGCCAGCGGATTGATCCAGGGTGCCGTCACCAGCCCGAGCCCGATCACCGCCAGGGCGGTGCGGTTTCGGACGCCCCGCGTGTCCACCAAAGCCGCGGCGAGGAAGAAGGCTGGCATCAGGTGGATCACCCATCCGTAGAGCCAGTATACCGCGGGAGTGGCCGGGTACAGGAGGGTCCAGCCCTGCAATCCGAGCCACGCCATGACCCAGAAGGAGAATGCGGCGTGCCACCGGACCGCACGGCTGCGGGGCTGGATCTGCAGGAGGAGCCCCGTGCCCAGGAGGTTTGCCCCCAATGCCAGGTAGGCGACGAGCGCGGCGGGCACGATCGGCGTCTCGTAGGGCATGCGTCCTCAGTTGAACTGGAGCTCGACGCCGAGTACGAAAGAGCGGTGTGCGAAGAAGGCGTTCACCGGCACGCGCGTCGTGAAGTCGTCGCCGTAAGTGTAACTCATGACGTTGCGGCGATCGAGAACGTTCAGCATCTCCAGGTAGGCCACGGCGGTACGACCCGACCCGATCAGATAACGGGTGAGGCGGGCGTCCACTCGCCTATGCTGGGGGAGCCGCTCCTCGTGGATCTCACCGTAGACGGGCCCGGCCCCGAGGCCCATGCCATCCGCCGATCCGACGATCGGGGTGAACGGCTTGCCGGTGGCGTAACGGGCCGTGATTCCCAGCTCCCACGTCCGGCCGAGGGGCATCCGGGCGACGCCAGTCAGGGAGTGCGTCACGTCCAATGCGGATGGCACCACATCGCCGCCCGCCAGCTCGACCCGGCTCCGCAGCAGCGAGTACGCGAGCCAGCCGCTTGGCCCGTAGCGGGGCGCCCAGCGCATCATGGCGTCGAAGCCGGTGTTGGTCCCGGCTTCAGCCTGCCGGCCTTCACCCCACGGCACGAAGTCGGAATACGTCTTCACGTAGCCTTCGACCCGGAACGACAAGGCTCCGCCTCGCTCGAGGCCGGCCACCAGGTGTTGCGCCCGCAGCGGCACGCCGGCGGGCTGACCCGGGTCCGGCAGGCGGTAGCCGGCTCGCCAGCTGCCCTGCCGGAAAACGCCACCCCCGACCCGCAGCGTCCATTCACCGGCCGTATGGGAAGCAGCCGCGCGCGGGTCTACCGTCACTTCCCTCTGGCCCGGCAACCGATCGGTCCGCATGCCGACGGCGATCGCCAGGCCTGGAACCGGTTCGTGCTCGGCTTCGACGTATGCGCCGGCGTGGACCGTGGCATCGGTCGCGCCTGGTAGGGCAGCGGCGGGTGAGCCGGGTGCGAGGGAAGGCGAGGTCGGGACCCGCCCCGTCGTAGTAGCCGAGTAGCGAATCAGCTCCGCACCCGCGCGGACGCGTGTGCGTCGATGCACGAAGGCGTCGGTGTCGATTCGCGTGCCCACGGCGAGGTCGTCGCGCTCCCGGTCGAGCACGCCGAGCCGGAGAGCACTGCTGCGGCGGGAGACGGTGGCGCTCACGGTGGCTCCTCGCCGCCCGTCGGGCCGTAACGCCCTGCCGCTCAACGCGACGTGCTGCATCGTGCTCCCACTGTCCAGGTCTCCATCGTGCCCGTTCATGCTGACGCGGCGGGTGAACCGGTCTCCGAGCGATAGTGCCGACGCACGTACTTCCATACCCGCCGCAGGCATGTACGTGAACCCCCCGATCGCCTGGACCGACTGCGGAGCGCGGCTGTACAGGTCGGCTTCGCCGTTCATCGCGGTCACCAGACGTGTATCCGTGGCGGTGAGCGTGGCCCACGTGCCGGTCCTGACACCCAGGGGGGCGCGCAGCGACGCGCCGGCCTGCACCATGTTCGCCCCGAACCGGTATGCGCGCCTGGTCGGCCGACCTTCGGTCTCAACGTCGACCACGCCGGACAGCGCGTTGCCGTAGCGGGCGCTGAATCCGCCACTCGAGAAATAGACGCGGCGCAACACCGAGGCATCGACGACCCCCATGGCGGAGCCGTGCAGCGACTCCCACCGACCGGGGAACGCGAGTCGACCACCGTCGAGAAAGACAGGCGTCTCGGCAGGGTCACCACCGCGGATGTAGAGCTCGGCTCCGTCGCCCGCTCGCGTCGCACCCGGCATGGCCTGGAGCGCTTGCAGCATCTCGCCCGTGCCTCCCGGCATGGTATACACATCCAGCCGGCGCAGTGTCGTGCCGCTCCGGGTCCCGTTGAACTGGTGGTTCGACGCTTCGATCCGGAGGGGTGCCAGTGCGTACACGGGCATCCCGTCCGCACTCTCGGGTATCCTTGCGATGGAGTCGGACCCAGCCGTGAGCCAGGCGCTGTCCGGCTCCGCCGCGACACCGGCTCGCTCGAGGCGCTCGATCAGGAGCGGTGAGTCCGGGTGCACGGCCAGGCCACGGCGCCAGGTTTCCACGGCCAGGACGAGTCGACCGGAGTTGAAGTGGTGGTCGCCAAGGTGCACGAAGGGCAAGGCTTCGTGCGGCGGTCCGCCGCGCGTCCCCTGCTGGGCGACGAGGCGCTCCAACTCCTGCCGCGCGTCGTCGGCGCGCCCAAGCATTGCCGGCATGTTATGGAGCGTGAGGGCGAGCAGGAACCGGGCGCTCCAATGGTCCGGCTCCAGAGACAGGACGCCACGGAGCTCCCGCTCCGCCTCCTCGATGAGCCCCATGATGCGCGTGGGACCCGCATGCGGCAGCTGGCAGCGGAGCAGCACCTGGGCGAGGCTGACCCGTGCGTCCAGCGCCTGCCTGTCCTCACGGATCAGATCGCGCGCCCGCCGTTCCGCGTCATCGGCCGCGGCCTTCATCGCCGATGACGACCCTCCGGCGGCGTTCTCGGGAAGGCAGGCGCGGTAGGCCGCGTCGGTGGCTGATGCATCTTCTGCACGATGCCGGGTCTGCGCCGCAAGGCTCGACGCCCGGGTGTCCAGGGCGCTCAGCAGCATCAGGATGAAAAGTGCCGTGACGATAGGTGTCCGCATGACTCCGCCTCTCGATGTTTACGTGTGTTGCGTTGCGAGAGCGGAAGGCAAGGCTGGGTCCACGGCGGGAAGGTTTGAAAGCTGTTGGGACACAACCGTTTACGGGTAAGGCGCGACCAACCGGGGCGCAGCCTGACCGCGTACCTGCAGCCGGGCGGCTGCAGGTCAGAACCGGCGGCCCAGTACGATGGCGGTGGCGCGGTGGTTCGTCGCCCAGTCACGCCGGAGCGCGACGGTGATCGCATCCCACTCCGCGCCGAGCTCCAGGCGCGCCCCGATCCCGGCCGCGCCCCTACCGCGGAGCATCCCGGCGTTGGCGACGGGCCCGGCAGCGAGGAAGCCGTTCCGGTTGAAGTCGCCGACCGGTCGGAGCTTGTAACCGACGGCCATGGCACCGGCCAGCTCGCGCGGTGCGGCCGACAGGCCCACCTCGGCGAATGCG
>CAYXJH010000093.1:0-10207 GCA_964465415.1 uncultured Gemmatimonadaceae bacterium | reverse complement strand
CATCGCGTGGCGGACGGGTCTGAGGGCGGCCCGGACGGGTAGGGCGCGCGGCCCGCCGGCTTTGCGCCGCGCTTTTTTCGGCGCGGGCGCCCCCTTTGCCCACCTGGGCCCGTTGGGTATCTTGCGAGCTTCCATGGTAACCGCCGGGCGTCGTCCGCCCGTAGCCGGCGATGGCGGCAGAACCGTGAGGACGTGGCAATGGCGTGGTTTCGAAAAGAAAAGCAGAAGCTGACGGCGGCGGACCGCCGCGATGTCCCCACCGACGTCTTCGAGAAGTGCCCGGAGTGCGGCGAGATCCTGTACCGGAACCGCCTGACCCAGAACCTGAACGTCTGCCCGGCGTGCGGACACCACCACCAGATGTCGGCCGAGGGCTACGTTCGGCTCCTGATCGATGACGGCGGCTTCCAGGAGACGGATCGCGCGGTGAAGAGCGGAGATCCGCTGCGCTTTGTGGATCTCAAGCCCTATCCCGAGCGCCTCATGGCCGCGGAGCGAAAGACGGGCCGGGGCGATGCGGTCATCACGGGGCACGGACCCATCGAAGGCATTCCCGTCAGCCTGGCCGTGATGGATTTCGCGTTCATCGGAGGAAGCATGGGCTCGGTCGTAGGGGAGAAGATCACCCGCGCCGCCCACCGCTCGCTCGCGGAGTGCGAGCCGCTGATCGTTGTCAGCGCGTCGGGCGGCGCACGGATGATGGAAGGGATCCTGTCCCTCATGCAGATGGCGAAGACCTCGGCAGCGCTGGCGCGGCTGCATGAGGCCCGGATTCCCTATGTCTCGATCCTGACCAACCCCACCACGGGAGGGGTAACGGCGTCGTATGCCATGCTGGGCGATGTGAACATCGCGGAGCCCGGCGCGCTGATCGGGTTCGCGGGACCCCGCGTGATCGAGCAGACGATCAAGCAGGAGCTGCCGGAAGGCTTCCAGCGGGCCGAGTTCCTCCTCGATCACGGAATGGTCGATGCCATCGTGGATCGACGGGCGCTGAAGACCCGGGTCGCAACCTACCTCCGCCACATGCTGGGTCACCCGGCGGCGGAGACCGAGAGGACGGCTTGACGGAGCTCTCCTACGGGGCGCTGCTGGACCATCTCTTCCCTCGACTGACCGGGGGCATCCGCTGGGGTCTGGAGCGGACCCGTTCCATGCTGGATGCGGTCGGCGATCCGCACCAGCGCTATGCGGCGATCCACGTGGGCGGGACGAATGGGAAGGGCTCGGTGGCGGCCATCGTGGAGTCGGTGCTCCGCAGCGACGGACGCCGAACGGGTTTGTACACCTCGCCCCACCTGGTCGACTTCCGGGAGCGAATCCAGTTTGCCGGGCGGCCGATCAGCGAAGCGGAGCTGCTCGAGGCCGCGCGCCTGCTCTGGCCACGCGTGCAGGCGGAGGCACCGTCGTTCTTCGAAGCGGCCACGGTCATCGCGTTCCTGGCGCTGGCGCGCGCGGGCGTCGAGGTGGCGGTGGTTGAAGTCGGGATGGGAGGCCGGCTGGACGCCACGAACGTGATCGTCCCGGAGGTGGCGGTGATCACGAACGTGGCGATGGACCATGCCCAGTACCTCGGCGAGGACCTGCCGACGATCGCCGCCGAGAAGGCGGGCATCATGAAGCCTGGTGTGCCGGTTGTAACGACGTCGGCGGAACCGGCGGTGTTGCGGGTATTCGAGGAGAAGGCGCGTGAGGTGGGGGCGTCGTTGCACGTGGTGGCGGCTCCCGAGGCCGTCAGCGATGCGCGGGGCGTCGACGTGACGCTCGAAACGACGTGGGGAAGTCTCCCACTCCGGCTGCCGCTCAGTGGCCGGCACCAGGCAGCGAACCTGGCTCTGGCCGTACGCGCCCTCGAGCTCCTGCCTCCGTCCCTCCGCCCGACCGGTCCGGCCGTCGTGGCTGGCGTCGCTGCGACGCACTGGCCCGGCCGGTTGCAGGTCGAGCGCATCGGCGGCACGACGTGGGTGTTCGACGTGGCCCACAACGTCGCGGGCGTCGAGTCGCTGCTGGGCGGACTGCCCGACGCCGCGCCGCCGCGCCCCATCGTCGCCCTCATCGGAGTCCTCGGAGACAAGGACTGGGGGCGGATGCTCCCGCCCCTGTTCGAGTACGCCGACGCGGTCATCCTGACGGACCCACCATCCGCCCCGCCGGAGCGGCGGTGGGACCCGGACGCCGTGATCGTGGAGCTGTCGGCTCCGCAAACCGCGCGCGTGATCCGACCCTTCCCCGCGGCGATCGCGGCCGCCGTCTCCGCCGCGGCGGGCGGGACCGTGCTGTGCACCGGCTCGGTGCACACGGTCGGAGACGCCATGCTTGCCCTTGGCCTGGCTCCGTTCCGCCACGAGGCGGGGTTGCAGGTGGAGGGTGGCGCCGCGTAGCTTCGCCCGATGATGTTCCAGAGCCTTCCGGGATTTCGCGACTTCTTCCCCGCCGAGTTCGCGGCACGCCACCACATCGTCTCGGCATGGCGCGATACGGCGCGGCGGTACGGCTTCGAGGAGTACGATGGCCCCCCGCTCGAGTCTCTCGATCTCTACGTGGAAAAGAGCGGCGAGGAGATCGTCGACCAGCTGTACGCGTTCCGGGACAAGGGCGGGCGGGATGTGGCGCTGCGGCCAGAAATGACGCCGACACTCGCCCGCATGGTCGGCGAGCGGGGGCGCGCCCTCTCCAAGCCGATCCGCTGGTTCAGCGTGCCGCAGCTCTTCCGCTACGAGCGGACGCAGCGCGGCCGGCTGCGCGAGCATTTCCAGTGGAACGTGGATATCATCGGCGAGGCGGACACCTCCGCCGACGCAGAAGCGCTGGCCGTAGCGCTGGAGGGCCTCGCGGCGCTGGGTCTGGGGGCGCAGGACATCGTCGCCCGGGTCAACGACCGCCGCCTCCTGGAACGACTGATGACATCCGCCGGCGTCGCGCCGGACCGTCTGGGCGCCGTGTATGCCGTGATCGACAAGATGGGACGGGAGGAGGAGGAGCGGACCCGGTCTCGCCTCGCGGAGATGGGCGGCCTGGACGACGTCGGGGTGGACCGGGTCCTGGCCATGCTGGGCCTCGGTCTGGGCGAGCTGCGAGCATCCTACGGCGCCGACCCTGTGATCGGCCCCGAGCTGGACCGGCTGGACGCCTACGTCCGCCTGCTCGCGGAGATGGGGTGGGCGGAGCACGTGCGGTTCGATCCGACAATCGTGCGCGGCCTTGCCTATTACACGGGTATCGTGTTCGAGATCTTCGACCGGAAGGGCGAGCTCCGGGCGATCTGCGGTGGGGGCCGGTACGACAACCTGCTGGCGGCCGTGAGCGACCTCGAGCTTCCGGCAGTCGGCTTCGGGATGGGGGATGTGGTGCTGGGCGAGCTATTGCGCGAGCGCGGGCTGCTCCCCGTCGGCCCCACCGGCGTCGACTACTACGTGGTGACGATCACCGAGGCGGAGCGCCCGCTGATGCGGAGGATCGCGCGATCCCTCCGCGATCGAGGGGACTCGGTCACCTACGCCCTACGGCAGATCGGAGTGGGCAAGCAGTTCAAGGACGCGGACGGACGCCGAGCCCGCAACGTGGTGGTGCTCGGACCGGACGAGGTCGAGCGCGGGATGGCCGTCCTCCGGACCATGGGCTCCGGTGAAGAACGCGAGGTGCCGCTGGCCGAGCTCGGCGCATGAAGACGCCCGAGGAGTACGACGAGGAGCGTCGCCGGATCATCCGCCAGATCAGCCTGCTCACATGGGGACTTACCGCGGGAGCGATCTTCTTCGCAGTGCTCGGCGGCGCGCTGCTCGCGTGGATCTTCACGGGTGCCGGACTTCCCTTCCTGCGGACCTGGCTGATCGTGAGCCTCCTGTTGCTGGCTGGGCCACTGGCCGTCCACCTGGCGCCCAGGCCATGGAAGAAGAACGATGATGACGAGGCTCAGCCCGGCTGACCCGATGAGACGGTAACCACGGACCCGGTCCCAATGGCAGAAGACAAGGCGCTGACCCCACGGGGTGAGGATTTTTCGAGCTGGTACAACGAGGTGGTGCTCAGGGCCGAGCTGGCCGAGCACTCGCCCGTCCGGGGCTGCATGGTCATCCGGCCCTGGGGCTACACCCTCTGGGAGCTCATGCAGCGGGCGCTGGACGACAAGTTCAAGGCGACGGGGCACCAGAACGCGTACTTCCCGCTCCTCATCCCCCTGAGCTTCATCGCCAGGGAAGCGGCACACGTGGAAGGGTTCGCCAAGGAGATGGCGCTGGTGACCCATACGCGCCTCATCGCCGACGGCGAGGGCGGCCTGATGCCCGACCCGTCCTCCGCGCTGGAAGAGCCGCTGGTGATCCGCCCCACATCCGAGACGATCATCTACGACGCCTACTCCCGCTGGGTACAGAGTTATCGTGATCTGCCCATACTCCTCAATCAATGGGCGAACGTGATGCGCTGGGAGATGCGGACGCGCCTCTTCCTTCGCACCTCTGAGTTCCTGTGGCAGGAGGGGCACACGGCTCACGCCAGCCCGGACGAAGCCGAGGCGGAGGCGCTGACCATCCTGGGCGTGTACCGGTCGTTCATGGAAGACTGGATGGCCATGCCGGTCCTGACGGGACGGAAGAGCGATTCGGAACGGTTCCCGGGGGCGGACCACACGTACGCGCTGGAAGCGTTGATGCAGGACAACCGGGCGCTCCAGGCCGGGACGTCGCACAACCTGGGTCAGAACTTCTCGCGCCAGTTCGACCTGAAGTTCCAGGCAGTGAGCGGGGACTGGGAATACGCATGGAACACGTCGTGGGGCGTGAGCACGCGCCTCGTGGGCGGCCTGGTGATGACCCACGGCGATGACAGCGGGATCGTGCTGCCGCCGAAGCTGGCCCCCGTCCAGGTCGTGATCACGCCGATCTGGAAGACGGACGAGCAGCGGGCGCTGGTCCTGGAGAAGGCCGGGAGCGTGGCGAACATACTCCGGGAAGACCACCTTCGGGTCCACATCGACGCGCGCGACAACCTCTCGCCGGGTGCCAAGTACTACGAATGGGAGCGAAAGGGAGTACCGCTGCGCATCGAGATCGGGCCGCGCGATGTCTCGAAACAGCAACTGGTGCTGGTGCGACGGGTGGTGCCCGAGGGCGGCGACCGGAAAGAGTTCCTGGACGAGGCGGTGGCCCTGGCGGCGATCCCCGAGCGGCTCCGCGAGATCCAACAGGCCCTGCTGGACAGCGCCCGGAAACGCCAACAGGCCAACACCTACCACGTCTCCGAGTATGAGCCGTTCACCAGCATGGTGAAGGAGAAGGGTGGGTTCTTCTTCGCGGGTTGGTGCGGCTCGGAGGCGTGCGAGACCCGGGTGAAGGATGAGACCAGGGCGACCATCCGGCTGTTGCCCGACGAGGAGTTCAGGTCGGACCCGGCACCGGAGCGCTGCCTCGTGTGTGGTGAACCGGCCCGCCACGAAGCGGTCTGGGCTCGTGCGTACTGAGGCGGGGGCCGCGGTGGCATCGAGATTCGGGTATCGAGGGAACGCCCTGTACTGCGAGGATGTCGCGGTACCGGCGCTGGCGGAGCGGTTCGGGACGCCGCTCTACGTGTACAGCCGGGGCAGCATCCTGGACCGTGTGCGGTCACTGGACGGCGCATTCGCACCCCTGGACCGTTTGCTGGCCTACAGCGTGAAGGCCAACGGGAACCTGTCCATCCTGCAATTGCTCGCCGGCGCCGGCTGCGGCGCGGACATCGTGAGCGGCGGCGAGCTGTATCGCGCGCTTCGGGCCGGGATGTCCGCCGACCGAATCGTCTTCAGCGGGGTGGGTAAGACCCGAGTCGAACTGGAATCCGCGCTGGACGCCGGGATCCTGTGCTTCAACGTGGAGAGCGAGGGGGAGCTGCGACTGCTGGCGGAGGTCGGGCGCGGGATGGGTCGGCCGGCGCCGATCGCGCTCCGAATCAACCCGGACATCGAGAGTCCGACGCCGCACGAGTACACGCGGACGGGTCACCGTGCCACGAAGTTCGGGATCCCGAGCGAGGACGCGGTGCGGCTGTATCGCTTGGCCGCGGAGTCGGAAGGGGTAGAGCCAGTCGGGATCGATGCGCATATCGGCAGCCAGATCGTCGACCCGGAGCCCTACCGCCAATCGCTGCTGCACCTGCTGGACCTGGTCGAAGATCTCCGCGCGGAAGGCATCACGCTCCGTATGCTCGACCTGGGCGGTGGCTTCGGCGTGTCGTATGACGAGACCCTGGATCCGGAGCCGGAGCAGTTCGCCGAGCGGATCGTACCCCACCTGGTCAACAGCGGCCTCCGCCTGATCCTCGAGCCCGGCCGCTACCTGGTCGGGCACGCGGGCGTCCTGGTGACCCGGGTCCTGTACGTCAAGACCATGGGCCCCAAGACGTTCGTCATCACGGACGCCGGAATGAACGATCTCCTGCGACCGAGCCACTACGAGAGCGTACACCGCGTCGATCCGGTGCAGCGAGGATCAGATGGGGTAGAGGCGAGGGTGGACGTGGTCGGCCCGATCTGCGAGACCGGCGACTTCCTGGCGCTCGACCGCCAGATGCCCGTGCCGGAGCCCGGCGCGCTGCTCGCGATCCATACCGTAGGCGCGTACGGGTTCGCCATGGCGTCCAGCTACAACGCGCGTACCCGGCCGGCCGAGGTGATGGTCGAAGGCGGTGATGCCCGGCTCATCCGGCGGCGAGAAACCCATGAGGACCTCGTGAGAGGTGAGGAGGACCTGCTTTTCGAATGAGCGCGACCGACAACCGCATCCTGATTCTCGACTACGGCTCCCAGTTCACCCAGCTCATCGCGCGCAGGGTTCGGGAGGAGCGGGTCTATTGCGAGATCCACCCCCCGACCATGCCGCTGGAGGAGATTCGCCGATGGGGCGCGCGCGGCATCATCCTTTCCGGTGGGCCCGCCTCCGTCTACGACACCGATGGCCCGGCCGCGGAGCCCGGCCTGCTCGATATCGGCGTCCCCGTGCTCGGCATTTGTTATGGGATGCAGCTCCTGGCCAACCTGGAGGGAGGAGAGGTGGTGCCCGGCAAGCGGGAGTACGGGCGCGCCGAGATGCGGATTCTGGTGCCCGACGACCTGTTCGAAGGCTTCGAGGCGGAGGAGAAGGTCACCGTCTGGATGAGCCACGGCGACCACGTGGACCGACCCCCTGAGGGCTACGAGGCGCTGGCGACCACGGCTTCCCTGCCCGTCGCGGCTTTTCGGTCCCGGTCACGCCCGGTCTACGGCGTGCAGTTCCATCCCGAGGTGGCGCACACGCCGCGCGGCGATGAGATCGTCTCGAACTTCATCTTCCGCATCTGTGATTGCGAGCCGACCTGGACCCCCGGCTCGTTCATTGACGACCACGTGGACCAGATCCGACGTCAGGTCGGCGACGAGCACGTGATCTGCGGGCTGTCCGGAGGCGTGGACTCCTCGGTGGCCGCCGCGCTGGTGCACCGGGCGATCGGCGATCAGCTGACCTGCATCTTCGTCGACACCGGCCTGCTCCGGAAGGCGGAGCGCGAGGGTGTGGAGCGGACCTTCCGGCGCCATCTCGGCGTCCGCCTCGAAGTCGTGGACGCGGCCGACGAGTTCCTGTCGCACCTGGAGGGCGTCGTCGACCCGGAGCAGAAGCGCCGGGTCATAGGTGAGCGCTTCATCCGCGTGTTCGAGCGTGCGGCCAGCGAGGTGGGCCGGGACGCGCGATTCCTGGTCCAGGGCACGCTGTACCCGGACGTGATCGAGTCACGTTCCGTTCGGGGTCCGTCCGCGGTGATCAAGACCCACCACAACGTAGGCGGCTTGCCCGAGGACATGGCGTTCGAGCTCGTCGAACCGCTGCGCGAGCTGTTCAAGGACGAGGTCCGTAACGTGGGACGGGAGCTGGGCCTTTCCGAGGAGCTGGTCGGGCGGCATCCGTTCCCGGGGCCCGGCCTCGCGGTGCGCGTGCTCGGTGAGATCACCCGTGAGCGGCTCGACGTCCTGCGTGAGGCCGATGCCATCTACCTCGAGGAGATCCGTACCGCCGACCTGTACGACGATATCTGGCAGGCGTTCGCCGTCCTTCTCCCGGTTCGGAGCGTCGGCGTCATGGGCGACTTCCGGACCTACGACGATGCGGTCGCCCTTCGCGCGGTCACCAGCCGCGACGGTATGACGGCCGACTGGTTCCCGTTCCCGCCCGACATCCTCGCCAGGATCTCGAACCGCATCATCAACGAGGTGGCCGGCGTAAACCGGGTGTGCTACGACATCAGCTCGAAGCCGCCGGCGACCATCGAGTGGGAGTAGTCAGGAAGGATCACGCCGCGTCGCGCTCCTCACGGATCGACACCCCTTCGGCCGTCAGCCTGCGGAGGTAGATTCCGGCGTAGTTCTCATCAATGGCGGCGAGGCGGTTCTCGGGAGTAGGCCGGAACGCCGCATCACAGCGTTCGCAGGCGATTCTCCGATCGTCGCCGCTTCCTACCAGCCTCCAGTTGCCGGTGCACTGTTCGGTCGTGTGTTCCAGGACCATGTATCCCTCAAACTCTAGCGTATCCACCGCCATTTCGGAGGTCTACAGTGCAACGTCCGTACCCGTTTTCTCGGCCCTACCAGAACTCTTCCACAGGGGCCGGGTCGGCCGTCGGATCCGGCGGCTGGGCCCGCAGGCGTTGCGCGATGGTGTCCCATACCTCCGCCATGAAGCCCGGCCGAGCGTGATGGCGCTCGACGAACGCCCGGACGTCGTCATCGGTCGCACCGTATCGTTCCAAAATGGCCGCCTTCTGGCGAGCGAACTCGATTTCCACGCTGTCCGTCGGCATGGAGCGCTCGGCCTCCTGCTCCGCAGTCCGCAGCGCGACGATGATCTCCACGAACTCCGTCTTCCCGAGCCGGGCGTCGCGACCGGTCGGCTCGCGGTCACCGCACGCCGCAATGGTGGCGAGCCCGAGACCCGTCGCAATCACCCACGGGGCATGATATCGCGTCCGCCGCTGGTGTGCGTTGTTCGTCATTCCTCACTGTACGTCCAGGATCGCCACTGGGACCACGTGGGCGAAGATACGGGTGGCACCCCTCCCACGCGAGCCGCGGCCTGCCGAATCGGCAGCGGCGGCCGGCACGGGATGTGTACCCCGTCGGGCCGGATGGGGCCGTTCGTGAGGTCGGCCTGAACGCAAGAGAGGCGGTGGTTACGTGCTTAACCCAGATCGATTGACCATCAAGGCGAGCGAGGCGATACAGGCGGCGAACGCCGATGCGCAGCGGCGGGGCAACCCGTCGCTTGAAGACGTGCACCTGCTGAAAGCCTTGCTCGACCAGGACGACACGGTGGTCGTTCCGGTACTCCGGAAGGTGGGCTCCAACGTGGATCGGATCCGGGAGCGGCTGAGCGGGGCCATCGATCGCCTGCCCAAGCAGAGCGGTGGCGCGCGGCCGACGTTGAGCCGGGAGCTGAACGCGATCCTGTCGCGCGCGGAGGAGGAAGCGCGTGCGTTGTCCGACGAGTACATCTCGGCGGAGCACCTGCTCGTGGCGCTGGCGGGTGAGAAGGGCAGCACGACCCGAGAGCTGCTGGAGAGCGAGGGTGCTGGGCCGGCGGCGCTGAAGCAGGCACTGGAAGCGGTGCGTGGGCCTCACCGGGTGACCGGACAGGACCCGGAGCAGCAGTACCGTGCGCTCCAGCGCTTCAGTCGGGATCTGACGGCCCTGGCCCGCCAGGGTCGACTGGACCCCGTGATCGGGCGCGACGAGGAGATCCGTCGGGTCATCCAGGTCCTGAGCCGCCGCACGAAGAACAACCCCGTCCTGATCGGCGAGCCGGGCGTGGGGAAGACGGCGATCGGTGAGGGCCTGGCCCAGCGGATCGTGAGTGGTGACGTGCCGGAGTCGCTGAAGGACAAGGCGCTGCTCCAGCTGGACATCAGCGCAATGGTTGCGGGGGCGAAGTACCGAGGCGAGTTCGAGGAGCGGTTCAAGGCGGTACTCAAGGAGGTCACCGAGGCCGAGGGCCGGTTCGTGGTGTTCATCGACGAGCTGCACACCCTGGTGGGCGCGGGGGCGGCGGAGGGAGCCGTGGACGCGGGCAACATGATCAAGCCGCCGCTGGCGCGGGGCGAGCTGCACGTCGTCGGGGCCACCACGCTGGATGAGTATCGCAAGCACATCGAGAAGGATGCCGCCCTGGAGCGGCGCTTCCAGCCGGTCTACGTAGGCGAGCCGAGCGTGGAG
>CAYXJH010000092.1:0-10217 GCA_964465415.1 uncultured Gemmatimonadaceae bacterium | reverse complement strand
GCGCTCCTCTCGCGAGACTCACGGCCGCGACCATCCTCCTTCCGGTCGCGTCGCCCGCGGCCGCGAGGACGGTCCTCCCGCGTCTCGGCCTGGCCACGCTCGTACGGCTGCACCTCGTACTGCCCGTTCTCGAGCTTCTTCAGCGCGAGCCGGTTCCGGGCGGCGGCCTCGGTCAGGAACTTGTTGAACTTGGTGAACCCGAGCTGGCCTTCGTCGAAGTTGGGGTCGAGCTCCACCATGACCTGTTTGAGCCGATCCGAGCGCATCACATCCGCGTCGGCGGCCATCTGGTTGACCGCGCGCTCGGCAAGCTCCCACGCGTCGACGGCCGTCACGCTGTCTTCCTCGCCGGCGCGCGTCAGCCCCGTCAGCGAGGAGTACGAGTAGTATTCATCGCAGTTCTGGACAAGCAGGTCCGATGCCGATTCCCGGAGCCCCACGCCGATCACGTACTTGCCGTACTCTTTCAGCTTGAGGACCAGGCTGCTGAAGTCGGAGTCTCCCGACAGCAGGATGAAGGTGCCGATCTCCGGCCGCGTGAAGACGAGTTCCAGGGCGTCGATCGCGAGCCGGATGTCGGTTGCGTTCTTCTTCGAGCTGCCGTAGGCGGGGGCGAAGATGAGGTCGACGGACGCTTCCGACAGAGGCACGATGTACTGGGCGTACCGGCGCCAGTCGGCGTACGCACGCTGGACGGCGACCTTGCCCTTGATGATGTCGCTGTTGAGCAGCTCCTTGAGCTGGCGGGTCAGGTCGCTGCGAATGCCCATCGTGACGTTGTCGAAATCGATGAGCAGGGCGGCGTTGGGCGAGCTGCCGTGGGTGGTCAACAGGCCCGAGCCCCCGCGATGGGGGGCGGTCGTGAAGTTCTGCATGTTCCTCGCGTTACGTTCTGTTCAGTGCATGTATTGCCGCGAGACCCCTCTTGGCCCCGGGGGCGGAGGCCCGTTCACGGGTGTCAGCAGACCCCTGGGGGTCGAGCGACAGCCGATTCCGGAGCGCCTGCGCCCCGTGAGACAGCCGAGGAGCCTGGCGGCTCCAACTCATGGACGGCGACTCGACTCCTCGGCGCTGAGCATCCGCGCCAGCTCGACTCGCCGAACCTTCCCGCTCCCCGTGAGGGGGAACGAGTCGAAGAAGCGGACAAGGTCGGGGACCTTGAAGTCCGCAAGCGCGCCCCGGCACCAATCCCTGATCTCCTCGCCGGTAACGATCGCGCCTTCGACAGGCACGACGCACGCGCACACCACTTCGCCCAGGACCTCGTGCGGAAGGCCAACCACAGCGACATCCATGACCGCCGGGTGGGCGTGCAGCCGGTCCTCGACCTCGCGGGGGTACACATTGAACCCGCCGCGAATAATCAGCTCCTTGCGCCGACCGACGATGTGCAGGAAACCCTCGTCATCGAGCATTCCCAGGTCGCCTGTCTGGAAGAAGCCATCCTCGTCGAATGCGTGGGCTGTCTCGCCGGGTTGGCGATAGTACCCTTTCATCACGCCAGGTCCTCGTACCCCGATCTCGCCCAGACTTTCCTCCGGGAGCACGGTCCCGTCGAAATCGAGGATCCGGACCTCCATGTCGGGCAACGGGCGACCCACCGTGTGCGCCTGCTTTGCGGGCGGGTCATCCATCCGCGTCATGGCCAACGTCGACGCCGTCTCGGTCAGGGAGTACGCCACGCACAGGTTCGGACAGAGCTCCGCCCGGATCCGCTTGACGAGATCGTCGCTCACGGGAGCGCCCGCCACTATGCCCGTACGCAGGGACGTGAGGTCGTAGGAGCGCTCCTCCAGCTCCCGCAACTCCGTCACGAAGACCGTGGGCACGCCGTAGTGAACGGTGACTCTGTGCTTCTCGATCAGGGCCAGCGCGTCCGCCGGCTCGAACTGTTCCTGGAGGAGCAGGGAGGCGCCGGCCGCCATGGTCCCGAGGATTCCGGGTCCGAGGCCGAATACGTGGAACACCGTGGTCACGCCGAAGACGGTGTCGTCCTCAGTCAGCTCGATGGCCTCGACCGTCGCGGCGGCGGTGTCCAGCATGTTGGAATGGCTGAGCGCCACGCCCTTGGGCTTCCCCATGGTGCCGGACGTGTACAGGATGGTGCAAGTATCGTCAGGGTCGCCCTGAACCGCCTCGAACGGCCGGCCCTCGCCGCTCGACAGCATGTCCTCGAACTGGTAGATCCGGTCATCGTACCAGAGGTCGGCCTCGCCAACGGTCACGAGGTACTGGAGCTCGGGAAGCGTCGTGAGGAACCCCTCGAAGAGCGCCAGGTAGTCAATGCCGTTGAAGTCCTCCGCCATGATGACCGCAGCGGCTTCGGAATGACGGAGCATGTACTGGAGCTCCGGCACGGTGTAGCGCGGGTTCAGGGGCACCGTGATGGCCCCGAGCTTCGCGGCGGCGAACATGGAGATGACGAACTCAGGCCAGTTGGGGAGGTCGATGCCGATGCGGTCGCCTCGCTCGATGCCCAGCTCGCGGAGGGACGCGGCCAGAGCCGTGGACCGGTCGTCGACCTGTCGGTACGTCAGCCTGCGAGACCCCGAAACCAGAAAGACGCGGTCCCCATGTTCGGCGACTCGCGCCTCGAGCGCCTCGGAGACCGTCCTCCCTTTCACGCGCTCGACGAGCGCCATCACCCCTCCGTCCGGAGTCGTCCTGCTCGCGCCGAAGCGCAAGCCACAGCCGCGAAAACCGAAGAAAGATAGTGGTGCCCCCATAGAGCGTCAAACGTTGGGGCCCCCTGTCGAGAGGGTCCCGGGAGCGACCGGATCAGCGGAGCACGGTGTGGACCACGTCGTCCGGAACCGGGTGCGTCCAGCCTCCCCCGGGGCTGCGGGCGATGGAGCCGATGTCTCGCAGGAGCGCGTACCGCGGTTCGCCACCGCGCGCCTTCTTGTCGACCCGGGTCGCGGCAAGCGCCGCCTCGACATCGATCGCCGGCGGCGCGGTTGGCAGGTCCAGCCTCGCAAGGACCGTAGCCAGGCGATCCGCCGTTCCGGCGGTCGTGATCCCCAATCGCTCACCGATCCGGGCTTCCGCCACCATGCCGATGGCCACGGCGTCGCCATGGGGGCACGCATAACCGGTGACCCGCTCGATGGAGTGGGCGATGGTGTGCCCGAAGTTCAGGGCCGCCCGCTCGCCTGCCTCGTGGGGGTCCCTGGCCACGATGGCGGTCTTGATACGGACCGATCCGGCGACGAGCCGATCGAGCGCGTCCACCGCCCGATCGACGAGGGCGGGTACGGAGGCGTCGATCCAATCGAAATACGAGGCGTCCGCAACGGCCCCGTGCTTGACCGCCTCCGCCAGGCCTCCGGCGAGGATGGGCCAGGACAGCGTGTCGAGGACGGCTGGATCCACCACGATTAGGCGCGGCTGGTGGAACGCGCCCGCCAGGTTCTTCCCCGCTCGCAGGTCGACGGCGCTCTTGCCTCCGAGGGCGGCATCCACCATGGCCAGGAGCGTGGTTGGCACGTGCACCAGGGCGACACCCCGGGCGAACGTAGCCGCCGCGAACCCGGCCAGGTCGCCCGTCACGCCGCCGCCCAGAGCCACGATGCACGCGTCCCTGCCCACCCCCATGTCGCCGAGGGACTCCAGCAGCAGGGATACCTGCGACAGCGTCTTGTGCGCCTCGCCGGCGGGGAACGTGATCAGGACGGCGTCCAGACCGGCTCCGTTCATACCGTCGACCAGGCGCCGGCCATGCAGCGTGGCGACGGTCTCGTCCGTGATCGTGATGTAACGCGTAGCGGGGGCGTGGGCGGTCAGGAGGGAGGGCATGGTGTGGAGCGCGCCGCGTCCCACCACGACCTCCGACGTCGACGCGGGCGGCTGGACGTGGAGGGAGAGCCGAACGACGTCGCCCCGGGCCGGCGGGAGGGTCACGCGCTGTTCGCTCGCTGGGTACGCCGTCGGTCGAAGCCCGTGCCGAGGCGAGTTTCCCGTACCAGCCACGCCACCACCTCCTGGAACGAGCGCTGTTCGGCGTACACCTGCCGCAACCGCTCCGCGGCGTTCCCCCGCTCGAGCAGCCGCTCGATGCGATCCAGGACAACGGTCTCGCCCAGCTCGGCCGCGAGGGGAGCGAGGCGATCGAGGAGCCGTCGGAGGGAGGTGCGGATCCCGGTGCGGGATTTCTCAGCAACAGGGTCGGTGAGGACCGCGTCGAGGCCGAACCGGCCGGCGTGCCACTCGTTCTCGGTCAGGACGGCGTGCCAGAGCTCGGGTGAAAGGCTACCCCTGCCAGGCGTGTCGAGGCCGCGCTCGGCTACGGCCACGACCAGGAGGCGAGCGAACGCGGCGATGAGCGCAGCGTCCTCGACACGCGGGCAGGCATCCATGGCCCGGAACTCCAGGGTCGGGTACGAGAAATGGGGCCGGATGCTCCAGTAGATGTTGCCCCGGTCCCGTATCGCCTCGCTGCGCAGCAGAAGCTCGATGAACTGCTCGTACTCAGCCTCACTGTCGAAGCGGGGCGGCACCCCGGTGTAGGGGAACTGCCGCCAGAGGATCGACCGATACGAAGCGAACCCCGTATCCTCCGCTTCCATGAACGGCGAGCTGGCGGACAGCGCCAGGAGATGAGGGATGAAGCCGCGCACCTGTTCCATCAGGACCGTCCGGTCCAGGTGCTGCGGCACGCCCACGTGCACGTGCATGCCGAAGATGTTCACCTCACGAGCAATCCGCTCGTGGGCCTTTTCGATCGCCTTGTACCGCTCCGCGGCCCGGATGCCGTGGGATTCCCAACTGCTGAACGGGTGGAGTCCGGCGGCAACAATGTCCAGCCCTTCTGCCGCCGCCGTGGCGGCCGCCTGGAAGCGGCGACGACGCAGCTCATCCTCCACGTCCGCGCTGTTCGAGCACACGGCCGTTCCGATCTCCACCGTGGTTTCGTGCAGCTCGCCCTGGAGCTCACCCGCCCAATCGGTGGACAGCACGTCGCTGGCCCTGCTCCTCAGCGCGCCCGTCTCCGGGTCGACGAGCTGGTACTCCTCCTCGACGCCGATGGTATAAGCATCAAGCATGGACCGCTGCCTTCACGTGCACGCTCCCTGTTGGTGCGAAAGCGTATGGTGGTACCGGAGCTCATGGCAAATGCCGGACCGGATCGCCATGCGCGTCGACCCCCGACGTCTGCTCCGATCTAGAGGTCCGGCCGCGGCTCCATGATCCGGAGGCCGGGGGGTGAGAAAGGATCCGGATCGAATCCGGCCGGACTGTGGATGGCCCGGACCAGGGGGTGGCCGTCGTGGTCCGTCCGCTCGACCTCGCCAGTCCAGGCGCGCCGGCCGTTCAGGAGCTGCCGGTAGCGGGTGGCGAACCGGTCGGCGGCCGCATTGTCCCGCCAGGCGGTATACCATACCAGGCGCTCGTCCCCGGCCGGGCTCACGAGGAGCACGTAGCGATCGCCGGCCCACCCCTCGGCGATGGTCGCGGCTCCCTGGCCGAGGTGCTCGGTCAGGAGGACCGCCATCTCGAACTGCCCGAGGGTGTTCTCGTAGGCCACGGCCCAGTCGGCGTCCGGCGGTTCGATCCTGAGCTCGAAGGGCTCGGTCCGCGCACGGATGAAGTGGTCGACCGGGTGGATGACCTGCTGTGTCGACGTGGGCAGCAGGTCGCCGAACGGGACTGGCGGCTCCGTGTCCCGTGGTCGATGCCGGTGCAGGGCCTGGACGAACGCAGTCCCGTGGAGGTAGGGGAACAGGAGGGACTCCCGCACGACGCGGGGCGCGCGGTCGAACACCGGAAAGCGTGCATGCTCTTCCTCGAGCATGGGACCCAGTAGCGGCGCAAGATCCGGAAGGGCCGCGGGGTCCACGGGCCGGCCGGCCGTCTCGGCGGCCTGGAGGGCGAACATGACGAGGGTCGCCTGGCCCTCGGCCGCGGCCTGGGCGGCCATCTGGCGATCGTTGCCGCGTCCTGGCGCGACCAGGGCCTCCAGGTCCGTGTGCTGGTCCTGGAGCGCATGAACCAGCTCGTGGGCGACGACGGGCTCGGCGTCCCGGGCGGCGATCCCGTCGACGACGTACAGCCTGGACGTGCGGGGATCGTAGTAGCCCACGATCTGCTCGGTATAGAGCTCCAGGAGGAGGGAGCGAAGATCGAGCGTGTCGGGGAGCAGACCCAGTGCCTTGTAGGCCCGCTCCATGCCCGCCAGCTCTCCGCGCTGCTCGTCGAGCTGGCGCTCCACGAACGCGCGGGCCTCATCCCGGGGCTGGACGGCGAAGTCGATCGGTTGGAGGGCGGGAAGCCCGCTGGCCTCGGCGATGGGTGGCAGGAGCGCCTCGATCATGGCCGCGAGGCCGGCATCGTCCAGGATGGGCTGGGCGGGGCCGCAGGCTACGGTTGCCGTGAGCGCGGCGATGGCGAACCAGACGGTCGGGACTGGTGAGTTCCGGCCCCGAGGGGCGCGCCCGGCCGGACCGAACCGCCAACCGTTCATGGCGTACCCCCTGTCGCCATCAGCTCATCACCGGTCAACCACGGCTCCACGCCGACGGGGCCACCGGCGCTGGCCAGCAGGTCGCGGTAGTGTCGCCCGGTGCCTGGCTCCGTCAGGCTTGGCGCGAGCTCGAGGAGGGGGACGAGGACGAATGGGCGATCGCTCATCCGGGGGTGGGGCACGGTGACGGTGTCGAGGGCGATCCGCTCATCGCCCACCAGGAGGATGTCGATGTCGAGGGTCCTGGGCGCGTTGCGGACGGTCCGGACCCGGCCGCGCTCCGCCTCGATCGCATGGGCCAGGCGGAGGAGCGCGGGCGGATCCAGGGTCGTGGTCACGCGTACGACCATATTGAGGAACGGGTCCTGATCCCGATCACCGACCGGCGCGGTCTCGTAGACCGTGGACATGCCGGTCAGGGTCGTGGCGGCGGCCAGTCTTCGTACCGCGTACGCGAGGTGTGCTTCCCGGTCGCCCAGGTTGCTGCCCAGGGCGAGGTACACGTCGGTCACGCTCTGCCGTAACGATCCTCGAGCCGGACCACGTCATCGAGGTGGGGCGTGGATGCCTCCAGGATGTCCACGTCGGTGATCGCTTCCATACGGTGTACCGTGCCGGGTCGGATCCGGAAGCTCTGACCCTGCTCCAGCTCGACGATGCTCACGGACTCGGTGTCCGTGCCCACCCAGAACCGCATCCTCCCGCTGAACAGGTGGATCGTCTCATCCTTCCGCTCGTGGTACTGGATCGAAAGGGCGTGCCCCGCCCGCACGTGCAGGACCTTGCCCACATACTGGTCGGTGTGTGCCCAGATCACCTCGTGACCCCAGGGCTTCTCGACCCGGGTCGGCTCGAACGC
Organism: uncultured Gemmatimonadaceae bacterium; assembly: GCA_964465415.1. Taxonomy (GTDB): domain Bacteria; phylum Gemmatimonadota; class Gemmatimonadetes; order Longimicrobiales; family RSA9; genus SLCC01. The sequence continues at coordinate 2,898 of CAYXJH010000092.1, read as the reverse complement.
TCCGTCAGTCTCCATTCCCGCTCTCCTCTACGAAGTGGATCCGCGCGTACCGCCGCTTCCCGCGCCGGATCGTGACATGCGCTCCAGACTCGGCGGGTACGCGAGCGCCCCGATCGTACAAGGTCTCGCCGTCCACGGCGATAGCTCCCTGCTCGATGAGCCGGACCGCCTCCCCGTTCGACGCCGCCAGCCCGGCCGCGACCAGGAGTCCAGCCCCCCAGACACTGCCCTCGGCGTAGCGGACGTTCTCGTGCCCCAGCCGGACGGCCACGCTGGGCATCTCATCGGGCTCCTCTTTCTCGCGGATCACCCGGTCGAAGTGCTCCCGACCTCGCCGCGCGCCATCCTCGCCGTGGTACGTGCGAGTGATGAGCCATGCCAGCTCGAGCTTCGCCTCGTACGGGCGCTCCCTGGTCCGCGCGATGGCCACGTCCAGAGCCTCTTCCACCAGCGGGCTCGCCAGCCGGTACCATTCGTCGAGGAGCGTGTCCGGGATCGACATGGTCTTCCCGAACACCTCCTCCGGCGGCTCCGCGATGCCGATGTAGTTGTCATAGCTCTTCGACATCTTCTGCTCGCCGTCGGTGCCGCGCAGGAGTGGCATGATGAGGCAGACCTGTGGCTCCTGCCTGTACCGCTCCTGGATCGTGCGCGCCACCAGCAGGTTGAACTTCTGATCCGTCCCGCCGAGCTCGACGTCGGCGCCGAGCGCGACGGAGTCGTACGCCTGCATGAGCGGGTACATGAGCTCCATCATGGAGATGGGGCGGTTCTCCCGCAGCCGGTTCTCGAAATCGTCTCGCTCCAGCATGCGGGCGACCGTATAGGCGGAGGTCAGCTCGAGGATGTCGGCGAGGTTGAGAGGGGAGAGCCACCTGGAATTGAACTCGACGCGCACGCGGTCCATGGACAGGATTCGGCCCACCTGCTCGGCGTAGGTGGCGGCGTTGGCTTCGATCTCGGTGGGTGTGAGCCGGGGCCGGGTCTCGCTGCGGCCGGACGGGTCGCCGACACGTGCGGTATAGTCTCCGACCACGAACACCACGTCGTGGCCCAGCTCCTGGAACGTGCGGAGCTTCCGGATGGACACCGCGTGGCCGATGTGCAGGTCGGGTCGGGTCGGGTCGAAGCCCTGCTTGACCACCAGCGGCGTGCCCTCGGCCACGCTCCGATCCAGCTTCCGCTCGAGTGAATCCTCGGGGATCACCTCCAGGGCGCCGCGCCGGATCGCATCCATCTGCTCGCTGACGGGGGGGAACTTCTGCACGTGTCTCCGGCCGGCGTGAGTGGCGGGTGATCGAGTGGGAGAAAGTGCCGGGCGCGCGCCGGACGTGTCAAGCACGGATCACGTCGGTCGCGGCCTTCTCCTGCCGGGCAATCGGGGCGGCTACACCCGGCGAGCCTCCGTCCGCACGGCCCCCTCCCATAGGGCGACGGTCATGGCGCCCAGGCCGAGCACTGTGGCCAGCAGCAGGACGATGCCGCCCGCGTAGGGCACGAGGGCGAGCAGCCCGAGGATCACACCACCCAGAAGGAACGAGCCCACGAGCTCGCCACGGTCGGGGTAGGAGCTGGGCCGAGCCTTGAGGGCCCGCCCCAGCCACACACCGACCACGATCGGAGCCAGGTACAGCGCGATCACGTACAGCGCCAGGACGGCGAGCGCGAGCGGCAGGCCCAGGATCGTGATGCCGATGGCCGCGACCACCAGCGGGGTGAGCAGTAACAGCCCGACGCCGACAGCCAGGGCGGCGAGCGGTCGCGCCCGGACCCGGACCTCGCCCGCCAGCGTGACCACCGGCATGAGGGCGACGACGACCGCGCCGGCCAGCAGGAACGCGGCCAGCCAGTACAGGCGGAGTGCCCAAGGCACCCAGCCGAGGCGCCGGGCCGGGAGCGTGATGACCTCGCCATCGACGCGTGCCGCCGGATGCACCACAGCCTCCTGGCCCCGGCCGAGCCGGTAACGGAGGTCCCCGGCGATCACCGCATCGGGACCGAGTTCGAGGCGCTGCGCCTCCACCAGCACGTCCCCGCCGATCGGGCCGTTCAGCACCACATCGCCTCCCATGACCCGGACCAGGTGTTCGACCCGCCCCTCCAGCCGCACGCGGCCTCCCGAGATGTAGGCGTTCCCTCCTACGCGCGCCCGCCGGTCCAGGACGACGGTGCCAGCGACCACGGTGGCGTTTCGCTCCGCGACTGTGCCAAGGAGGACGTATCCCCCGGCCGCCCGTACGCTGCCGGCGGCCGTCCCGCCCAGGACATGTGTGCCCCCCGCGGCCAGGACATCCCCACCTGCCGCACCGCTGAAGCGCACGGACGCGCCGGCGGCCATCACGTCCCCCTCGATGTTGTCGCGGACCACCACGTCCGAATGGGCGGTCACCAGATCGCCTCCGCGGAGCACGGCCACCCCGCTGTCGAGCGCGTCCGGCGCGCCGCACGCCTGCGTCCCGATCCCGAGGAGGGCGAGGGCGGCGATAAGCCCGATTCGGCGAATGCAACAGGTCGGTGACGTCATCATCGTACCCATGCTCAGGCGACCCCGACCCGGTCCCCGATGATCGCCCTGGCCACTTCCGGGTTGGCCTTGCCGTCGGTTTCCCGCATGACCTGCCCCACGAAGAATCCGAGCAGCCCGGCCTTGCCGCCGCGGTACGCCGCGACCTTATCCGGGTGGGCCGCGAGGACACGATCCACCACGCCGGCGATTCGGGCCGGGTCGCTCACCTGCTCGAGCCCGCGACGCGCCACGATGGCGCCCGGCGCCTCGCCCGTCTCCACCATCTCGGCCAGCACATCCCGGGCGACGCTGCTCGAGATGGAGTCCGCCTCCACCAGCGCCACCAGCTCGCCCAGCGCCGAGCCGTCGAACGGCAGGTCCGTGTGCGAGCG
>CAYXJH010000091.1:0-10221 GCA_964465415.1 uncultured Gemmatimonadaceae bacterium | reverse complement strand
ACTGCGTGCCGCAGGTGCCCGCCGGACCGGCGCCCGACGCGGGCACCCGGTGCGGCAACCTGATGGAAGCGATGATGTACGAGAAGCTGCTCGAGACCGCCTTCACCAACTACGGTGGGTGGTTCTACGATACGCGCGGGTGGGGCATCCTCCCGGTCAACACGGGCGTGCACTGGCCCGTGCCGCACCAGGAGCTGGATGCCCGGCAGGCAGCGATCTACAACACCGGTGGTGGTGGCCAGGGCAGCGCGGGCCCCAGCATCTGGGGCTTCGGCACGGGTCCGAAGTAAGCGCCTGATGGCCGAGCCACGGCTGGAGCGGACGACGGTCGGTGGTGCGGGCCGTGCGCGGGGGTACCCGCGCGCGGTCGCGCCCCGCCAGGTCCGGGCGACCACCGCCATGGTGGTCCTGGCCGTACACCTCGGAGCGTGCTTCCGGTACGCGCCCGCCGATTTCGCCACGGTCTCCACGGGGGCCGAGCTCCTGGTCAGCATAACCGAGCAGGGGCGGACGGAGCTGCGGGAGGTGTTGGGTCCGGGTGCCGAGCGCGTGGATGGCCGGCTACTGAGCCATACCGACGAGGATCTCGTCCTCTCGGTCGCGTCGATCCGCCATGTGGACCTGCGCGAGCCGGTCCCCTGGAACGGGGAGTCGGTGACCATTCCGAGGGCGCTGGTCGGACGGGTGCAGGAACGGTCACTGGACCGGACCCGTAGCTTGCTCGTGGGTGGGCTGGTCGTCGTCGGCGCCGTGCTCGCCTCGTTGATCTCCCTGACGGGAGGCGGCGATGCGGGCGAAAACGGCGGCCCACCGACCAACGGTGAGGGCGAGACGTGAGCGTTGGCCATAGACCACTGGAGACATCAATCAATCATCCGCGAGGGTGGAGAGTCATGAAATTCCCGAGATACGTAGGACTTCTGTTCCTGGTGCCGTTGTTGTTCGTCGTTGCGGCGTGCGATGACGACGGCGTCAGCGTGAACCAGATCGACCCGGCCGGCCTGGTCCGCTTCATCAACGCCGCCCCGCAGCCGGGCGTCGTGGACCTGCGCTTCATCGACCGGGTCGAGAACCTGCCGCTCTTCCAGGAGATCGGCTTCGGGCAAAGCAGCGGCGCCGGGTACCAGCGCGTCCTGTCCGGGACCCGACACCTGCGCGTGTTCCCCAACTCCACGGACCCGACCGAGGCCTCGACCCGCCTGGTGGACAATCCCGGCTTCAACCTGGCCACCGATGAGCGCGTGACGCTGCTGCTGACGCAGGACGGTGGCTCGCACCAGGTCACCCGGCTCGCAGACCCGGGAACGATCCAGCGGGCGCCGGCCGGCCAGATCGCGGTAAAGGCGATCCACGCGGCCTCCGGAAACACTGGTGCGGTGGACGTCTACGTTGTTCCGACGCCGGTGCCGGCGGACTGGCGGACGAACAACGCCCACGTCTTCACCAACGTGGCCTACCAGTCCAGCACGGGATACGTGAATCTCCCGGTCCTCACGGGGACCACGCTCTATCACTTCATCGTGACGCCGGCCGGCGACAACTCGGTGATCCTGTTCAACGCCGCGCCGAACCAGCCGGGCGCGACGTCGGCCCAGCCGACGGCCGGCCCGCAGCCTGGCGTGCGGATCGCCGAGTCCGTTCTCACGGCGGTGCTGATGCCCGGCGCGGCATCCAGTATCACGCTGATGATCGACCGGACCCTGGACCCGCAGTAGCCGGCCTCTCCACGTGGAGATCGGTACCCCGTGGCGCGGGTCGATGTCGGCCCGCGCCACACTCTTTGCCGCCCGCTTCGTTCCGCTCGGCATGGCCACCGTCTTGGTGCTCCTCGTCGTGGCCGGTTGTGGGCAGACTCCGCCTCGGCCGGCGGAGGCCGGTCGGCCTGGCGCCGTCCTCCCCCTCGCCCGCGGGCCGCTCTGCGGGCCCGAGACCGAGCCCGCGACGTTGCCCAACGTCAACGCGGTGGTAGACTCGGTTCGCCTGACCCGCGACGTGCGGGATCTGCTCGCGGGTGATGCCGCGCGAGCCGGGTACGTGCTCCTGAGCCTCGAGTTCGATGAGGTCGGCGTCATGATGGACCGGGACGTTCTGGAACATTCGACCCCACGGGTCGTGGCGGACTCCGTCTGGAGCCTGGTCCGGGAGATCGGTCGGGATGCGCCCGAGGCCGCTACACAATGGGGAGTCCGCCTGCGCGTGGTGGTGGCCGACGCCGTCGAATTGACGGTGGCGCGGCGCGAGTTCTGTCGACCGGTCGCCCGCGACCCCCGGATGCATGAGGTCATGCAGACCTACAGTCGGCCCGGCGTCCGGGTGAATCGGGGCGTCCGGGTGCAGACCGTGCACGTCGCGGCGCTGGTCAGTGACCTGGGCACCATCACCGCCACAACGATCATCAGGGGTGGGCTCGCCGGCGGCGCCCTCGAGCGGGAGCTATTCCTGTTCCTTCAGCAGTTCCTGTTTCACCCGGCCACGGTGGACGGCGTGCCCAGGGATGCGTGGGTCGAGATCCCCGTGCACGTCCGGATGCCTGCCTAGCCGGATCACCGGCACTGCGTTCCACCGGTCTGCACACAGCGGGCGTCGAACTCGCCGGAGATCGTCACGAAGAGCTCTGTCTCCGGGTCGGATCCAAGGTGCCCCACCGCTTCGAACGTCAGGGTCCCCTGTAACCGCGACGAGGAGGACGACGTGACGACGATCTCGCCGGATTCGGACCGGAACACGGCCTGGGGGATGCCGTCCCTGGCGTACGTCGCGATGAACCCCGTCTCCTCATCGTAGTGCTCGATCGTGAACGTGCCCGGCGCTGGCCGGCCGTCGGCGCCCGCCAGCGCCAGCGCCTGGATCCCGACCGGGTCCGTCATCACCAGCGAGAACTGGCCGTCCGGGAAGGACCCGAACAGCGCCGTTCCCGTCATGGTCGCTGTGAAGTCGCCGGATACGGTCGCGTTGAAGGTGCCGGCGCTGTCGAATTCGGTGGTCAGGTCGCACGACGCCAGCACGATGGCCAACGACAGTGCGTACGCGATCCTGAACTTCATGGTTCTCATCTCTCTGGGAATCGTAGGTTAGCGTGGCCGGTCAGCGGGTGCTGGCGACCAGTGCGCCGAGCAGGACGAATACCCCGGCCCCGATGAAGATCCGCTTCCATGTCCACCCGTGACCTGGCTCCTCCTGGCCGGTACGGGTCCAGAACGCCACCACCCCGCAGCCGTCCGACACGAACTGGGCGGGGACCCCTGACGAGCCGCGGTATACCTCGATGCCCTCGATCATCTCGGGACGGAGCATCAGGTCCGGCCCGCTGCCCAGCCCCTGGCGCACCTGGATGCCGTCGATGTAGACGACCGGCAGGCATTGCCCGAGCCGCATCGTGATCAGATAGTCTCCCGTGCCGGTCGTCGTGCGCACGTGCCGGACGTGGACACCCGGCACATCCCGCAGCAGATCCGTCGTGCGTGCCCCGGGTCGACGGGCGATCTCGTCACGGGTGATGAATCGGGCGAATCCAGGACGATCAAGTCGGTCGTAGTATCCACTGAGCCGGCCGCTCCGCCGCGCCGTCACCCTGAGTGGGTCCAGCGGAACGACATCCCGGCCCATGAGGATCTCGATCTCCAGCGCCTCATCCAGCTCCAGCGCAAGATCGCCCACGGTGACCGACACGTACTCCGGGTGAGTGACGTTCACCACGAATTGACCCGCGGCGGCCGCGACGATCAGGAACATCCCCACGGAGTCGGTCTGGGCCCCGATGCTCGCGCTCCCGTCCCCGGCCACGAGCTCGATCACGGCGCCGGCGATCGGCGCGCCCGTGTCTTGATCGGTGACCGTCCCGATCACCGTCTGGGCATGCGCCACGACCGGCACCAGCAGCAGCGCGACAACCAGCCAGCCCGCCTTCCTCATGGAGCCCTCCCCGGGGCGGTGCGCCGCCAGCCACCGACTCCGGCTCGTGGCGCATGGATATTGGAGTATAGACGCGGCGCGCGCCGGGCGTCAACGATGCTTGCGCTCGCGTGTGCGCCCGCGCACGGGCGCGCGTCCAAAGCTCTTGCCCATCCCCCACCGCCGCCCTATAATGTCCGCTACTCACCCGTGGCAACTCCCGTGGCAGTTGCCACGAAGCGCGCGTCGCTGTACGACGACAGCGCGCGCCCTGCACCTACATACTCGGAGACCGAGAATGGAGAAGTTCTCCCGTTCGCCAGCTCGGGCGCGCGTCCTCCTCGCGTTGCCCGCCCTGCTGGGCGCGGCCGTCCTCGTCGCTTGCGGAGACGATGACCCGGCCTGGCCCTCCAACGCCCCGATCCAGGAGCTGCGCATCCAGAAGGTCCCGGCCGGTGCGCCCTCCCTCATGATCCAGGCCTACGGCGACAGCCTTCGCCTCCTCGGCGTCCCCGTGGATGGCGATGGCACGTGGGTGGATGCGCCCGTCACCTTCTCATCCTCCCGCCCGTCCCTCGCCGATGTCGTCGTGCAGACCGGCGCCGACGGCCGACCCTACGGCGTGCTCAAGTTCGCCGCGAGCCCCTCGTACGCGAACCCGACCAACGTCGATACCGTCACCGTCACCGCGACCACGGGCAGCCACACCAGCGAGATCCAGATCGTCGTTCGCCAGGATCCGCGCGTGGACGAGGTCGCCGTGACCGCCGTCAGCCCGTTCGCAGTGGCGGGGATGACCAGGACCCTGACCGCCACGGCGAGAGACGGGTTCGGCAACACCATCCCGGCCCCGAATCCGTGGGTCTGGGCCTCCAGCAACACCAACGTCGCGACCGTCGTCGACAATGAGGACGGGACCGCCACGGTGACCACGGTGGGCGAGGGCGAGGCCGTGATCTCGGCCGCGGTCGCCAACGCCGGCGAGCCGCCCGAAACGGGCACCGTCACCGGAACCAGCACCGTTCTCGTACCGGTACAACTGGTCTCCGGTCAGACCATCACGATGCCGACCGTTGCGGACGACGGGTTCGGGTACTGGACGGTGGACGTGCCGCCCGGGACCGCCAGCCTGGTCGTGCAGATGGCCACCCTGGCCGGGGCCACCGGCGACGCGGACCTGTATGTCTATTCGCCCGGAACGGTCCCGACGCCGACCAACTTCGTCTGCCGGCCGTTCCTGGTCGGGTCCAACGAGACCTGCACGATCAGCGCGCCGGCCGCGGGCGTTTGGGGCGTTCGCGTACACGCCTGGCCCGGTGACGGCGACGTGACCAACACGACCCTCACAGCCACGATCAACTAGGACGGCCGCACCAGGCGCCAGCGCGCTCCGAATGGAGCCCGCGCTGGCACCGGGTCGGGCGGATGTTCGGAGGGCGGCGGGCCAGGATGCCCGCCGCCCTCCTTTCGTAACAGCCACCCGTCTCCGCTGGCTGCCCACTCGGGGCACTGCACTCGGGGCCGCACTCGGGCACTCGGGCGTTAAATCACACTCTCGCGACACCCGACGCCGCGAGTTGCGAGTTTTCGGCCACAGCGCAGGTCAATCCTCCTCTCGATTGACCGCGTTCAACCGAGAGTGCCGTTGAACGACACTATAAAGGGAAACGCGCAGCTCGCGAATTGAACACTGCCGAGTGACGCGTTACCAGCCTGTGGTTGCCCCGGATGTGGTCGTTGCCGTGAGGCGGATCAATCGAACAGGCGGCCAGGCGGCCGCCCGTCGGAAACGTGGACCGTCACAGATAATGGCGGCGTCTATGCGCGGAGAAGCGGCCGCCCCACCAGGGAGCAGGCCGCCTCTGTTCCGTCCAGGCTCGTTCCGACCGGGAGGTCAGAACCTCAGGACGTCGCCGACGACGAAGTGATCGGGGTTGCGCGGGCGCCCGGCCACGAGCACCTCGTAGTGGACGCTGGGCCCCGAAACCAGGCCGGTGGTCCCCACCTCGCCGATCTTCTCCCACCGCTCGACGGTCTGACCGACCCGGACGCGGACGCTGCCCCGGCCGAGGTGGGCGTAGCGGGTCACGACGCCGTCGCCGTGGTCGATGTCGACCATGTGGCCGTAGTCGCCGCGCGTATCGCCGGCGAACACGACCCGGCCACTGGCCGTGGCCACGACGGGGGTGCCACGCCGGGCGGCGATGTCCACGCCGTGGTGGGGCCGGTTGACGTTGAGGATCGGGTGCATGCGGCTAAGCGTGAAGCCGCTGGTCTTGTAGCCGCGCACCGGGTAGATGGACGGCGTACGCTCCCACTGGTCGACCTGCTTCGCCAGGGCGCCCGTGGCCTCGTTCCAGCTGGCCGCCAGGACCTGGGCCCGTCGGGCCAGGGCATTGAGCTCCTCGCTCGTGCTGAACGTGAGGGACGCCATGGACCGGTCGACCTGCCATAGCCGGCTCGACTGGAGCGTCCGCGTACCCGGACCCCCGACGCCCGCCAGCTTCACCTCGTCGTCCAGCGGCTCCAGGTTGGCCAGCACCCGGTACCGCTCGTCCTTGGCCGACAGCTCGTGGAGCGATGACTCGAGCGTGGCCATCTCGCGTCGGATGTCCGTCACCTCCCGAACCAGCAGCTCGTTGGCCTGCGCGAGCCGTGACGCGTCCGCGCTCACCGGCCGCTTGACCAGGAATGCCGCCGACAGCGTGCTCAGGACCGCGAAGGCGAGGGCCGCCGATGCGACCACGCCGTGGACCGCCCGGCTCGAAAGCCGGTACTGGCGGACGCTCGATCGGTCGTCAGGTACGACCATGACTGTCCAATGGCGACGTGCCATGAGAATCACTTTTTCCTGGGAGCGTCTATGCTGAGCGTACGATTTGTACGCCGGCTAGGATATCGGCTTGGTCGCCCCAGCGTCAAGGCGCGACCGACATCAGGTTCGGGCAACGCCTGTGCCCACCCCACCCGGTGCCCGCCTCAACAGCCTGATCCGCAATCAGTTGGCGGCGACGATCGTACCCGGTGCATCGGGCCGGCATCGACCCCGGGATCGCACCTTTTTTCCGCGTTCGGACACTACGTGCCAACCGTAACGCCACGCTGCCGCACCGTCGGCCCGCCGGCGGCACGGATCCTGTACCATCTCCCCTGTGACGAAATCGACATCGATCCAGGAGCGAACCCATGACCAAGCGCCCCGACCAGCACAACCTCGACCAGAACGAGGGCGGCGCCACCGACTACAAGTTCCGGCGCAAGACCGAAGACAACATCGATCGCGAGACTCTCGACGATCTGCCCGCCAACCAGGCCACCTCCGACACGCCGAACGAGGCCATGGAGACGATCCGCCAGCAGTCCGAGGCGGGGCGGGAGGACGAGCTCCAGCGGGCCCGGAAGGGGCAGAAGCAGCGTCGCGAGGAGTCAGGGAGCGACTCGGACGACTGACGATCACGGCTGCGGGCGTCTGCGCGACGAGCTTCGCGTGAGGCGAGGAGGGGACCGAGGGCGGTGAACCGGCCCGATTGTGTCGACCGCTCCCCCACCCTCGGTCCCCTCCCAGACCTCCGCGTCACGCTGTCGACGTTCCCCGGCCCCCACGCCCCCGTCGGATTGAACGAGCCCCCTCGAAGTGGAGCTTGGAAGCCCCTTCCCGTGGATAACCGGGGCTGTGGAGACCGTGGAAAAGTCCGCAACTGATTGGAAATCCGGCGCTGCTGCGGTGTAGAAGATTGTGCACAGGCAGCGGTCTTGACACCTACCAGATATGGTGGCATAATTCGATCCCCGCACAACATGTAGGGCCTTCCGCAGCGTGAGCCTCGTCTCGCGCGCGGCCTTGCACGACACGATCCACGGGGATCGAGCGGGAGCGACAGGTGGGAACGTTATCCACGAAGCACGCCTACATACACAGCCGCGAAGAGGACCATCAACATGACGCCCAGGCCCGCCGACTCTTCCCGCCCGACGGACGTTCTGCCCGAGGAGCTGCCGCGCGCGGACATGACGGAGAACGCCCGGCTCATCCTGGCCAAGCGGTACCTGAAGAAGGACGAAGCGGGCAATCCTGTGGAGGAGCCGGAGCAGATGTTCTGGCGCGTGGCGCGCACGATCGCGGACGTGGACGCGAGCTATGGCGCGAGCGAGGGCGCGGTGGACGAGCTGGCGCAGGAGTTCTACCGGCTCATGACGCAGCGTTTCTTCGAGCCGAACAGCCCGACGCTGATGAACGCGGGTCGTCCGTTGGGCCAGCTCAGCGCCTGCTTCGTGTTGCCGGTGGAAGACGCGTTGTCGAACGGGAAGAACGGGATCTACGACACGCTTCGGTCGATGGCGCTGGTTCATCAGAGCGGTGGCGGGACAGGCTTCGCGTTCAGCCGGCTGCGTCCGTCGAACGACCGAGTGAAGTCGACGATGGGCGTGGCGAGCGGTCCTGTGAGCTTCATGAAGCTCTATGATGCGTCGACGGAGGTAGTGAAGCAGGGCGGCACGCGTCGTGGCGCCAACATGGGCATTCTGCGCGTGGATCATCCGGACATCCGGGAGTTCATCGCGTGCAAGAGCGACGTGACGCAGGTGACCAACTTCAACATCAGCGTTGCGATCACGGACGCGTTCATGGAGGCGGTGAAGGCGGGGGCGCGTTACGAGCTGAAGAGCCCGCGTACGGGCGAAGTGGTGGGGACCGAGGATGCGAACGAGATCTTCGACCTGATCATCCACGGCGCGTGGGCGACGGGCGAGCCGGGCGTGTTCTTCATCGACGAGGCGAACCGGTACAACCCGGTCCCGAAGCTGGGGAGCTACGAGGCGACGAACCCATGCGGCGAGCAGCCGCTTCTGGCGTACGACGTGTGCAATCTGGGTAGCGTGAACGTGGGCCGTTTCGCGACCAAGGATGCGCCCGCGGACGCTCCGGTCGAGGAGAAGATCGACTGGGACGCGTTCCGGAACGTGGTCCACCTGGCGACGCATTTCCTGGACAACGTGATCGACGCCAACAACTACCCGTTGGCGGAGATCGACGCGCTGGCGAAGAAGATCCGTCGCATCGGTCTGGGCATCATGGGATGGGCGGATCTGCTCGTTCGGGTGGGCGTGCCGTACGACAGCGAGGAGGCCATCGCGCTGGCCCGGACGGTCATGCGGTTCGTGGACGACGAGGCGAAGACGGCGTCGGAGAAGCTGGCGGAGAGCCGGGGCACCTTCCCGGCCTGGGAGGAAAGCATCTGGGGTCCGGACAGCACGGCGGCGAGGATCGACGGGGAGCGGATCCGGCCTATGCGCCGCCTCCGCAACTCCAACATCACGACGGTGGCGCCGACGGGCACCATCTCCATATTCGCCGACTGCTCGGGCGGGATCGAGCCGCTGTTTGCCGTTGCGTTCATGCGGAACCAGGCCGGGTCGCTCATGCCGGACGTGAACCGTGACTTCGTCCGGATCGCCCGGGAAGGGGGGTGGTACAGCGAGGACCTGATGGCGCGGATCGCCGAGGAGGGGCACATCCATTTCGACGAGGTCCCTGCAGACGTCCAGCGGGTGTTCGTGACGTCCCACGATGTCACGCCGCAGTGGCACATCCGGATGCAGGCCGCCTTCCAGGAATACGTGGACAGCGCGATCTCGAAGACGTGCAATTTCTCCAACGAGGCCACCGCGGAGGATGTCCGGGAGATCTACCTCCAGGCCCACGGGCTCCGGGCGAAGGGTGTTACGGTGTACCGCGATGGCTGCCGACCCATGCAGGTGCTGTCCACCGGCAAGACGGGCAAGACGGAGAAGGCGGCCGGGTCCGGAAAGACGGCCGACCTGGAGGCGGCGTTGGCCGACGCCCGGGAGGAGAACCACCGGCTCCGCCAGGAGTTCGAGGCCACGCGCGCGGCTTTGCTCGAGCTGGAGGTCAAGCACCAGCGGCGGTTGCACAAGAAGACGCGCCCGGACGTGCTGACGGGCACGACCCGGAAGATGCGGAGCCCCCTGGGCGACCTCTACGTAACGGTCAACGAGGACGAGACCGGCCGGCCGTTCGAAGTGTTCACCACCCTCGGGAAGGCGGGCGGCGCCGCCATGGCGGACGCGGAAGCGCTGGGCCGCATGATCAGCCTGGCGCTCCGGAGCGGCATCCCGCTGGTCGACGTCAGCCGGCAGCTGCGCGGGATCTCCTGCGACCGCGCCGTCGGGCTCGGTCCCAACAAGGTCCTCTCCATGCCCGACGCAATCGGCCAGGTCCTGGAGATGTACATGGCGGAGAAGGAGGGTGTCCAGCAGGAGCTGCCCATCGCCGGCGCGCCGGCAGCCCCGGCCGCGGCCCGCGTCCTGCCG
>CAYXJH010000090.1:0-10221 GCA_964465415.1 uncultured Gemmatimonadaceae bacterium | reverse complement strand
CTGCTCGACGAGATCGAGAAGGCACACCCGGACGTGTTCAACAGCCTCCTGCAAGTGCTGGATGCGGGTCACCTCACGGACAATTACGGCCGGGTGATCGACTTCAAGAATACGGTGCTGATCATGACGTCGAACCTCGGCGCCCGGGACATCAGCACGGGGAAAGGCACGCTGGGCTTCCACCAGCGTGATACCGAGACGGTGTACGACCGGATGCAGAGCAAGGTCCGGGAGGAGATCGAGCGGGCGTTCAACCCCGAGTTCCTGAACCGTGTGGACGACATCATCGTGTTCCACCCGCTGACCCGGGAGCAGATCGGCGAGATCGTGCACATCATGCTGAAGGACGTGCGCGCACGCCTCACCGACGAGGAGCTGGCGCTGCGGCTTACGGACCCTGCGGTCGAGTTCCTGGTAGACAAGGGATACGACGAGAAGTTCGGGGCCCGGCCGCTCCGGCGTGCGATCCAGCGGTACCTGGAGGACCCGCTGTCGGAGAAGATCCTGGTGTCCGAGTTCTCGCCGGGTGATGAAATCGAAGTGGATGTGACCGATGAGGGGGACGCCCTCAAGTTTCGCGTTCCATCGTCAAGCAAGACATGAATCAATTGTATTCAAAGAACCTGGGGCGGGTGGCCGTGGCTCTGGCGGCCTGCCTGGCCCTGGTCGGCAACGGACCCCGCGCCGTAGCGGCGCAGGAGGCGGGCCAACCCCTGGAGCTGGTCCGTGTCGACTCCGTCGATGTTCGCGGCAACGTCAGGCTGGACGACGACATCGTCCTATCCGTCACCGGCATTCGGCTCGGTGATCAGATCACGTTCCGCCACGTGCAGGACGCGATCCGCCGCCTGTGGGGGACGAACGAGTTTTCCGATGTGCAGGTGAGCGCGCGCGCGCTGGATCCCGACGACCCGGCGTCGGCGGTCCGCCTGGTCATCGAGGTGGAGGAGCGGCCGTACGTGACGGCCGTGGAGTTCAGGGGCCTGGAGCGGATCCGTGCGCGTACGGTCCGCGACAGCGTGGGCTTGCGGGCTGGACGGGCGTACGACCCCTCGCGGGCCGCGGAAGCGGAGGCGGTGGTCCGTGAGCTCCTGGCGGACCGAGGGGTCCGGCTGCGCAGCATCGGTCACCGGTTGGAAGAGATTACCGGGGTGGAGGGCGAATACCGTCTGGTCTTCGACGTGGTCGAGGGTGAGCGGGTGGCCATCGCGGAGGTCGTGTTCACCGGCAACGAGGCGTTCCGCCAGCAAGACCTCGAGCGGGCCATGAGCACGCGCGCCGAAGGGTTCTTGTGGTTCCGGCCCGGGTTGTTCGACGAGCAGACGTTCCGGACGGATATCCGCCAGAGTCTGCCCGAGTTCTACGGGCAGCGCGGGTACGTGGACTTCACGGTCGTGCGCGACACGCTGATCGTCGATCCAGAGACGGGGAAGGGAAGGCTCGAGATCGAGGTTTCGGAAGGGGATCGCTACCGCCTGGTGGACTTCGATGTGCGAGGCAACCGGCACTTTCCGACGGAGGATCTGAAGCGGTACTACGAGGCATCCCGGGCGGGGTTGCTGGGGGCGTTCGGCATCGGCGGGATCGGAGGCGAGGAGGGGCAGATCGCCGCCCGGAACCCGGTATTCAATCAAACCCGGTTCCAGCAAGCGACCGCGGACGTCGAGCAGGCGTACCGCAACCACGGCTACCTGTACGCGCAGGTGAATCCGTTCCTGGAGCGGACCCAGACGGACGACGGGGAGCCCGCTGTGCGCGTGGGTTGGGACATCGTCGAGCGGGAGCCGGCGTATGTGAACCGGGTCCATATCGTGGGCAACACATTCACCCATGAGAACGTGATCCGGGACCGGATCTTCGTGCTACCGGGCGATGTCTACAGCGAGGAAATGCTGATCCAGAGCTACCGCAGCATCATGGGCCTGGGCTTCTTCGAGTCCCCGCTGCCCACACCGCGGATGGAGCAGCTGGACAACGGCGACATCGACGTGACGTTCGAAGTGGAGGAGCGTCAGACGGGCTCGGTCAACTTCGGGACGACGATCGGCGGCTGGGGCGGTGTGGCCGGGTTCCTGGGCTATGACCAGCCGAACCTGTTCGGCCAGGCCAAGGCGGGCAGCCTGCGCTGGGAGTTCGGCCGGCGGTACAACAACTTCTCCCTGGCGTACTCGGATCCGGCGATCCAGGGATCGCAGATCAGCGGCTCGCTGTCCGTGTTCAGCTCGAAGGAGAACCGATTCTTCAACTTCCCGGAAGGGGAGCGGCGGCGGACCGGCAGCTCGGTCCGGTTCGGTTTGCCGTTGCCCGTCGACCGGCGCTTCAGCCGCGTGTTCATCGGCTACCAGATCTCGCGTACCTCGTACCGGGACTTCGGCGACGCCGAAAGCGACATCTTCGGCCTGCCCCCGGGCTTCCTGAGCACCGCTTCGCTCTCGTTGCTGCGCAACACCCTGGACAGTCCGGTCTTTCCGACGGTTGGGACGCGTCACGAGGTGCGCGCCGAGTTCAGTGGTGGCCCGCTGGGTGGGGACGGCGATTTCCAGAAGTACACCGCCCGCGGCTCGTGGTGGACCCCGGTGGCGCAGTTCGGTGGTGGCCAGCCGGGCGTGCGTCCGGTGCGCACCGCGCTGGGTCTGAGCGCGGAGGTCGGGGCGATCGTGGGGGACGCCGCCCGCTTCCCGTTCGAGCGGTTCTGGATGGGTGGCGTCCAGTTCGGCGAGAATCTTCGGGGGTATGATGAAACGACCATCACCCCCTCGGGGTATGCGCCCACAGGGGTCGGCGTGCTGTCGAACCGGCTGGGTAACGCGTTCGTACGGTTGAGCGCGGAATACGCCGTCCGGTTCAGCGACATGGCGTCGGTGTCGGTGTTCGGGGACGCCGGGAACCTCTGGAGAGATCCTCTCGAGGTCAACCCGACCCGACTGTTCCGCGGCGCGGGTATCGGTGTTCAGCTCGTGACGCCGTTCGGACCCATGGGTCTCGACTACGCGTATGGTTTCGATCGAGCCGAGCCAGGGTGGCAACTCCACTTCAAGTTCGGACAGGGATTCTAAGACGTCTCGAAAGGTGGCTGACCAATGAAGGTTATGGTACGAAGCGGTCTGGCCGTTCTGGCCCTGGCCATCGCGGCGGCGCCGGCTCTTGCGCAGCAGGGCCCAACCGTGGTGTTCATCGACTCGGAGCGGTTGGGTCAGCAGGCGCCGAGCCTGCAGGAGGCGCGGCAACAGATGCAGCAGGAGATGAGCCGCATCGAGAGCGCCGCCGAGCTCGAGCTCGCCCCGCTACAGGAGGAGTTCCAGCGGATGGCGCAGGAGTTCCAGCAGCAGCAGGCCATGATGGCGCCGGAGCGGCGCCAGGAGCAGCAGCAGGCGCTGGCACAAAAGCAACAGGAGCTGCAGCGCAGGGGCGCGACGTTCGATCAACAGGCCCAGGAAAAGCAGAACGAGATCCTCGGGCCCGCGCTGGAGCGGATCAACACGGTGATCGATCAGCTGCGGCAGGAGCGCGGATATTCGTTCATCCTTGATGTAGCCGCGGGCGGCGTCATCGCGGCGGACCCGGCGCTCGACATTACCGATGAGGTGCTACGTCGCCTGAACGCCCAGGCCAACCGCG
Organism: uncultured Gemmatimonadaceae bacterium; assembly: GCA_964465415.1. Classification (GTDB taxonomy): domain Bacteria; phylum Gemmatimonadota; class Gemmatimonadetes; order Longimicrobiales; family RSA9; genus SLCC01. The sequence continues at coordinate 6,603 of CAYXJH010000090.1, read as the reverse complement.
GCTCGTGACGCCGGGCGTGCGCACCGGGACCGCGCGGTAGGCGTGCGAGCGTCGGCCATAGCCCGGCTGCTCGACGCGGAGCTGGAGGGGGGAGACGACCCGGACATCACGGGCGCGGCTCCCCTCGACCGTGCCGAGCCGGGTCATCTTTCCATCGTTGCGAAGGCCCGATACCTCTCCTACGTTCCCGACTCTCGGGCGGGTCTGCTGCTGGTGGACCGTGCGTTGACCGACCGGATCCCTGCGGATCGTCCGCGAATCGTACTGGCATCGGTGCATGCGGCACTGATCAAGGTGCTGCCGGAGTTGTATCCTGAACCGGCCGTGGAGGCCGGCACCCACCCGACGGCGGTGATCGCACCGGACGCGGACGTAGGAGCCGATGTCAGCATCGGTCCCTACGCGGTGATCGGCGCCCGGTCCCGGATCGGGGCTCGCGCACGGATCGGCGCCCACGTGACGATCGGTGAGGATTGCCGGATCTCGGATGACGCCGTGCTGCACCCGCAGGTGGCGTTGTACGCGGGTACCCGGATCGGCGCCCGGAGCATCGTGCATTCGGGTGCCAGACTCGGAGTGGACGGATTCGGCTATGCCGCCGTGGACGGTGTCGCTCGCAAAATCCCGCAGGTCGGGTCGTGTGTGGTGGGCTCCGACGTCGAGATCGGCGCGAACGTAACGATCGACCGCGGGTCGATCGGGCCGACGGAGATCGGTGACCACGTGAAGATCGACAACTTGACCCAGGTGGGTCACAATGTCCGGATCGGAGCCGGATCGACCATCGTGTCGCAGGTCGGGATCTCGGGCAGCACCCGGCTGGGCCGCGGCGTGACCGTGGCAGGGCAGGCCGGGCTCAACGGCCACATCGAGATCGGGGATGGCGCAACCATCGGGGCGCAAGCAGGGGTGTTCGGGGATGTCCCGGCGGGGGAAGCCTGGAGCGGGTATCCGGCCCGTCCACACGGTGAAGCGATGCGGGTACAGGCGCACGTGTTCCGCCTCCCTGAGCTGTTGAAGCGGATTCGCAAGCTCGAGGCGCGCCTGGAGGAGCGGCAGGGAGACGGATGAGCGACGGCAACCAGCGTACACTATCAAGCCCCACCGAACTCGACGGCGCGGGCTTGCACACGGGCGAGCCCGCCCACCTCCGGTTCCTCCCCGCAGCTGTGGACGCGGGCATCCGATTCCGCATGATGGACCTGCACGGCACGCCCGAGATTCCCGTCTCGCTGGACAACGTGCGCGGCACCGAGCTGGGCACGACGCTGGGGGTGGGCGACGCGGAAATCCGGACAGTGGAACACCTTCTGGCCGGGTTCGGCGCGTTGAGAGTCGACAACGCCGTGATCGAGGTCACCGGTCCAGAGGTCCCCATTCTGGATGGCAGCTTCCAGCCGTTCGTCCAGGCGTTGGAATCGGCGGGTCTCACCGACCAGGATTCGCCGGCGCGGGTCTGGGCGGTATCCGCTCCAGTGACGCTGGAAGGCCCCAATGGAGGGCATTACGTATGCGCACCCGCGGATGATCTGACGATCTCCGCCACCATCGAGTTCAATCACCCGCTGGTCCGACGCCAGTTCGCATCGTTCAAGATCGACAGCTCGTTCGCCGCGGAGCTCGCCCCCGCGCGGACGTTCGGATTCCTGCGGGACAAGGCCGCGCTACAGGCGCGGGGCCTGGCGCTGGGCGCCACGTATCAGAACACGGTGGTGCTGGACGAGGCGGGTGTGGCATCCGGCGAGCTTCGTTTTCCGGACGAGTTCGTGCGCCACAAGATCGGCGATCTGCTGGGGGACCTGATGGTTCTGGGCGGGCGGATCCGGGGGCACGTCGTGGCGGAAAGGCCAAGCCACGCGGGCAACCTGGAGCTCGCGAAGGCGATACGGTCCTCGGCGAGGCGGGCCGGTGATGGGGTGGTGGACATCACGAAGATCCTCCAGTACCTGCCCCACCGGTTCCCCATGCTCCTGGTCGATCGGATCGTGGACTACGAGGTGGGCAAGCGGATCGTCGGGATCAAGAACGTGACGATCAACGAGCCGTTCTTCCAGGGACACTACCCCGGCCACCCCATCATGCCGGGCGTGCTGATCATCGAGGCGATGGCCCAGGTTGGCGGGCTGCTCCTGATGGACGCCATCGATAATCCGGAAGACAAGGTCGTCTACTTCATGACAATGGACAACGTGAAGTGGCGCCGGCCCGTTACGCCGGGAGATCAGCTCGTGTTCGAGCTGGAGATGCTGCAATTTCGTCGGCACACGTGCCGGATGAAAGGCGTGGGCTTCGTGGACGGGCAGGTCGTGGCCGAGGCCGAGCTGATGGCCCGAATCGTTGACCGGTAATGGATCGACCGATGTACGACACGACGACGCCGATACCCGGCGTGCATGGGACGGCCCTGATCCACGAAGACGCGACGCTCGGCCCGGGCGTCACGGTGGGACCGGGGTCCATCATTGGGCCCGGCGTCGTGATCGGGGCCGATACCGAGATCGGGTCGCACGTCCTGATCGATCGAGACACGACCATCGGTGACGGTTGCAGGATCTTCCACGGGGCGGTTCTGGGCACGGACCCACAGGACCTGAAGTTCGAGGGTGAGCGGACCGAGTTGGTGATCGGGGACCGGACCGTGATCCGTGAGTACGCGACACTGAACCGTGGAACGGACGCAACGGGGCGAACGGTGGTGGGCGCCGACTGCCTGATCATGGCGTACGCGCACGTGGCGCACGACTGTCATCTGGGCAACCGGGTGATCCTGGCAAACGCGGTGAACATGGGGGGGCACGTCACGATCGGCGACTGGGCGATCATCGGCGGCATGACGCCGATTCATCAGTTCGTGCGGATCGGCGAGCACGCGTTCGTGGGGGGAGCATCCCGGGTATCGAAGGACATCGCTCCGTACGTGCGGTGCGCGGGGAACCCGCTGGAGATGTCCGGCCTGAACGCCGTGGGCCTGCGTCGCCGCGGCATGGGGCCGGAGGTCCGGCAGGAGCTGAAGCGGGCGTATCGCCTGTTCTTCCTCTCGAAGCTGAACGTGACCCAGGCCATCGAACGGGCCCGGGCGGACCTCGATCTCGTCCCGGAGGTGGTGCGGTTCATCGAGTTCTTCGAAACGAGTGAGCGGGGAGTGTCGCTCTAGGATGGACGGGGTTCGAATCGGTGTGGTCGGGGTCGGGAGCCTGGGGTTCCACCACGCGCGCATCCTGCGTGAGATTCCCGGCGTGGAATCGGCCGGGGTTCACGACGTGGATGGTGCTCGCCTCGATGAAGTTGCGGCCACGCTGGAGGTCCGCGCCTACAGGGATCTCGAGTCGCTCGTCGAGGCCTCCGACGCCCTGGTGATCGCGGTGCCCACGCACGCGCACGAGGACGTTGCCCTGCGAGCGGTGGCGATGGGCCGCCATGTGCTGATCGAGAAGCCTATCGCTCCGGACCTCGATGCCGCGGACCGGATCCTTGCCGCCGCGGACGCGGCGGGGGTCCTGATCCAGGTGGGCCACGTAGAGCGTTTCAACGGTGCGATCCGCGCTGCGGAACCCTATCTGCACCAGCCGCTCTTCGTGGAAAGCCACAGGCTCGCTCCCTTCGGCCCGCGAGGCACGGACGTGGCCGTGGTGCTGGACCTCATGATCCACGACCTGGATCTCGTGCTCAGCCTGGTGCGGCAGCGTGTCACGGCTCTCGCCGCCGCAGGGGTGCCGGTCCTGACACCGAGCCCGGACATCGCGAACGCCCGGCTCGATTTCGAGAACGGCGGCGTCGCCAACCTGACGGCGAGCCGGGTCTCGATGGAGCGGCTGCGGAAGGTGCGTTTCTTCCAACCCTCGGGCTACATCAGCCTCGACCTGGCAGCGGGTCGAGGTGAATTCCTGCGCCTGCGTGAAGGAATCACCCTGGCCCCCGGCGGGTATATCGAGACTACGAGCCTCGTCGATCTGATCGAGCGGGTGGAGCTCATCGGGGATGGCCGGGAGCCCCTGCGTTGCGAGCTCGAGGCGTTCGCTGACGCGGTGCGCGGCGAGGCGCCCGTGAAGGTTTCAGGCTCGGACGGCCGCCGGGCGCTGCGGGTCGCACTGGAGATCGTTGAACGGATCGAGGCGCATGTCGCTGCTACGAATTCGGCGAGAGCGGAAGTCTGAATCCACCGGGCCGGTCCGACCGCCCCGGCTCCGCAGGCTGTTGATCGGGCTGGCCCTGGTCCTGCTCGCCATCTGGTATCTCTCCGGCCTCGCCTGATGGGGGCTGACCCCACCATCTTCCTCTCCGCCGGCGAGCCTTCCGGCGATCTCCATGGCGCCGCGCTGGCCAAGGCGCTGCTGGCGCGCTGGCCGGGAGCCCGGCTGATGGGCCTGGCCGGGCCCCGGATGCAGGCGGTCGGCGTGAAACCAATCGTAGCGTTCGACGGTCTCGCGGTCATGGGATTCGCGGAGGTGGTCAAGCACCTCCCGTTCTTTCTCGGGCTGTTGAGTCAAGCCCGTCGGGAGCTCTCGGAGAGCGGGGTGGACCTGGTCATCCCCATCGACTACCCCGGGTTCAACCTTCGTTTTGCACGTCAAGCCGCGCGCCGCGGTGTACCGGTGCTCTATTACATCGCGCCTCAGGTATGGGCGTGGCACCGGAGTCGGGCGGCGTCGTTGGCCCGCGCCGCGGACCGCCTCGCCGTGATCCTTCCGTTCGAGGAGCCGCTGTTTCGCGAGTACGGCGCGAACGTGCGATTCGTAGGGCACCCCTTGCTGGATCGGACCCTCCCGGTTGAGGACCGGTCACGGTTCTGTGAGGCACTGGGCCTGGATCCCTCGCGCCGGATCATGGCGCTCTTCCCGGGCTCACGCGATCAGGAAGTGAACCGGCATCTGGAGGTGTTCGTACAGGCTGCCCGGCGCGTGGTGGAAGCCCGTTGGCACATCCAGCCTGTGATCGCCCGGTCTCCGGACGTCGCTGGGCAAGCGTACGAGGGCGTGTCATATCCGGCGACGACGGACGGTGCGTCGCTCCTGGCCCATGCCCACGTCGCGCTGGTCAAGTCGGGGACGACCACGCTGGAGACCGCGCTGGCGGGCGTGCCGATGGTGATCGCCTATCGCACCCATCCGGTGACCTTCTGGCTGGCACGGCGGCTGGTGCAGGTCGATCATATCGGACTGGCGAACCTGGTGGCCGGGCACCGGGTCGCGCCGGAGTTCCTACAGGAGGACGTCACGGCCAGTGCGCTGGCGAACGCGCTGATCCCGCTGGTCGATGAGGGGCCGTCACGTGCCGCGGCGCTGTCGGGCATGAGCGAGGTACGGCGGTCGCTGGAGCCGGGGGATTCGTCCACTGCGGCCGAGCGGGTGGCAGCGCTCGCGGCCGAGATCCTCGACCGCCCATGAGCGGCGGCCTGCGCTATACGCTGGGTGGGCTGGTCGGGCGGACATTGGCGACCCTCCTGCTGGCCACGGTCCGTTTCCGGACCCGAGATCGGGAGCGGTTCGATGCGTTCGCGCAGCGGGGTGAGCCGGTCCTCTTCGCGCTCTGGCATGGACGGCTGCTTCCGCTCACGTATTTTCACCGGCACCGCGGCATCGCGGCGCTGATCAGCCAATCTGCGGATGGCGAGTACATCGCGCGCCTCGTGGCTGGCTGGGGTTTCGAGGCGATCCGGGGCTCGAGCAGCCGGGGAGGCCGTGAGGCGATCCGCGAGGTGGTTCGCCGAGTTCGGGGGGGGCAATCGATCGCGATCACGCCCGACGGTCCGCGTGGTCCTCGCCAGCAGGTCCAGCCGGGGGTGCTCGTGGCCGCGCAGCTGACCGGAGCCGCGATCCTGCCGGTCGCCGCGGGCTGTTCTCGCGCGTGGTGGCCGGGCGGATGGGACAGATTCTGCGTCCCCAAGCCTTTTTCCCGGGTCCTGGTGGCGTACGGCGAGGCCCGGCGGATTCCGCGGGATGCGGGAGAGGCGGAACTCCGGGCGCTGACGGCCGAGCTGGAGCGCGACATGAACGACCTGATCGAACAGGTGGACCGTGACGGCGGACCGAACCGATAGGGAAACACCAACGCACCTCGGGCCGGCAGGCATGGTCCAGCGGCTGTGGGTCGGCGACGTCGGGCCCGCCGGCCGGGTCCTCGGTGCGTTACTGACGCCGGCGGAGCTCGGCTACCGGGCAGTCACGCGGGCCCGGAACGTGGCATACGGCGCGGGCCTGGCCGGCTCCAGCTCTCCGCCCGTTCCGGCCATCAGTGTGGGCAACATCACGGTCGGTGGCACGGGCAAGACGCCCATGGTCCGGTGGCTGGTGAAACAGCTGCTGAGGCGGGGCCGCTCGCCAGGGATCCTGCACGGTGGCTACGCGGAGGATGAGCCCGCCCTGCACAGGCTCTGGTTCCCGAACCTGCCCGTCATCGCGGAGCGCGACCGGCTCCGCGGTGCGGGGCGTGCCATGCAGCAGGGCGCCGACGTCCTGGTCCTGGACGATGCATTCCAGCACCGTCGCTTGCGGCGCGACCTGGACATCGTGCTGGTCGCGGCCGAGACCTGGTCCCGAAGTGCGCGGTTGCTCCCGCGTGGGCCGTACCGGGCGGTGTCCGCAGTCCGCTCGAACCGGAAGACCG
>CAYXJH010000089.1:0-10324 GCA_964465415.1 uncultured Gemmatimonadaceae bacterium | reverse complement strand
CGGCCGGCCGGGCGAGCGCTCCCGACGCCGTGCGCGGCCGTGCCTGGGTCATTGCCGTGGACAATATCGACACGGACATGATCTTCCACAATCGCTACCTGACCGTCACAGACATGGCGGCGATGGGGCCCCACACGTTCGACAACCTGAGCGGCTGGGAAGACTTCGCCCGCAAGGCCGCGCCCGGTGACATCGTTGTCGCCGGGAAGAACTTCGGCTGCGGCAGTTCGCGCCAGCAGGCCGTCGACTGCTTCCTTGCGCTGGGCATCGCCGCCATCATTGCCGAGTCCTTCGGCGCCATCTATGAGCGCAACGCCATCAACGCGGGGCTGGCCATCGTGACCGCTGCGGGTATCACGGATGCCCTGAGCACCGGTGACGTGGTCAGCGTGGACTTCCGGACCGGCACCATCCTGCGTCCCGACGGAACGCCTTTTCAGGGCCGCCCATTTTCGGCTGCACAGCTCAGGATCTACCGGCGGGGCGGCCTGCTGGCGCCGGCCTGACGGGAGCGGTCCCGCGCGCGCAGGTAGACCTTGTCGATCTCGGCCGCCACGACGATCGTCGACCCGACGGCCGCGACCAGGGCCCAGTGACCGGGAGCCAGGGGCGCGGTGTCGAAGATGCCCTGCATGAACGGCACGTAGAGCACCGCGGCCTGGGCCAGCATAGCCAGGCCGAGGCTCACGGCCAGGAACGGATTCGCCGTCAGCGGCACCCGGAAGGCGGACCGGCGCAGCGATCGGCTGTTGAAGACGTGGAAGAACTGAAACATGACCATCTGGGTCATGGCGACGCTCCGGGCCAGCTCCATCGGCGCGCCGTTCTCCAGCATCCACCAGAACACGCCCATCGTCGCGACGGTGATCAGCAGACTCACCCACCCGAGCCGGTAGAGGACCTCCCGGTTGACCACCCCCTCCCGGGGGTGTCGGGGTGGATTGTCCAGCAGTCCGGGCTCCGCTTTCTCGAAGGCCAACGCCACATCTTGTAGCCCATTGGTCACCAGGTTGATCCACAGTACCTGCACCGCCACGTAGGGCAACGGCCAGCCCGCGAAGAGCGAGAACAGAATCGTCAGGACCAGTGCCAGTCCGGTGGAAAGCAGGAAGTACGTCACCTTGCGGATGTTGGCGAAGACCAGCCGGCCTTCCTCCACCGCGCTCGTGATGCTGGCGAAGTTGTCATCCGTCAGCACCATGTCGGAGGCCTCACGGGCTACGTCCGTGCCCGCCCTGCCCATCGCCACTCCCAGGTGCGCGGCGCGGAGGGCGGGCGCGTCGTTCACGCCGTCCCCGGTCACCGCCACCACGTGCCCCTGCGCCTTCAGCCGCTCGACCAACCTCAGCTTGTGCTCCGGTGACACGCGCGCGAATACGTCGACCTCGCCGACCACGTCGTCCAGCTCCTCGTCGGACAGGTCGTCGAGATCACGGCCTTCACGTGCATCGCCGTCCTCACCGTGCAACCCGAGCTGCCTCCCGATCGCCCGAGCCGTGTCCGCATGGTCTCCAGTCAACATGATCACACGGATGCCCGCCGAGTGGGCCGCCTCTACGGCACCCCGCGCTTCCGACCGCGGTGGGTCCTCCATGCCCTGAAACCCGGCGAACGTCAGGTCACCCAACGCCCCTTCATCCAGCTTTTCGCTCCCGGCACGGCCGAACGCCATGCCGAGGACGCGATAGCCTTCGTCGGCGAGCTCGCCCGCAGCGTCCAGTGCGGCTTCCGTGTCCAGCGCTTCCTCGCCCCCGTCCGGTGCCACCCGCCGGTTACACCGCTCGAGCACGGCCTCGGGGGCACCCTTCAGAAAGACCGTGGGCCCGTCATCGGTCCGGTTCAACGTCGCCATGAAGCGTCGTTCCGATTCGAACGGGATGATGGCCAGCTGCTCGTGTGCTTCCCTCGTCTCCGCCAGGTCCAGACCGCCCTTGGCCGCCGCGACGAGGACGGCCAGCTCCGTAGGCTCCCCTTCCGCCTCCTCGCCTTCGCCCGGTATCGTCTCGGTCTCGTTGGCCAGCATGCCGGCCAGCAGGGTGAGCCGGACCGCCGCGTCCACATCGTCCCAATCCCCGCCCGCGCCGGCCTCGCTGGCCCCGATCCTTCCGTCCACCGAATAGCCGGTTCCGCTCACATCGTGGTACCGCCCCCCGGCCCAGATCCGCCGTACCGTCATCTGGTTGCTGGTCAACGTTCCGGTCTTGTCGGAGCCGATGACGGTGGTGGCACCCAGTGTCTCGACGGCGGGAAGCGTGCGGATGATCGCGTTGCGGCTGGCCATCCGGCGAACGCCCACGGCGAGGGCTACGGTGAGGACCACGGGCAAGGCTTCGGGTACCGCGCCGACGGCGAGGGCGACGGCGGTCTGGATGATGTCGTGGGGAGGCATCCCCTGGAGCCAGCCCACCACGCCCACGAGCGCCGCCAGCCCCACGATACCCAGGCCGATCATGTGACCCAGGTGCTCCATCTTCTCCTGGATGGGTGTGCGGACCCGGCCCACCTCCTGCGTACGCTCCGCGATCCGGCCCAGCTGGCTCATGTCGCCGGTGTGCACCACCACACCGACCCCCCGACCCCGGGTGACGCTGGTCCCGGCGAACGCCATGCTCAGCTGGTCACCGGGGACCGCCTTCTCGTCCTCCACCCGGTCGGTCGCCTTCGTCACCGCCGCCGACTCGCCCGTCAGGGCCGACTCGTCGACGCGCAGATCCTCGGTCCGGACCAGTCGAACATCGGCGGGCACGCGCGCGCCGGACCGCAATAGGACGACGTCGCCCGGCACCACCTCATCGGTAGCTACCTCCATGCGTTTGCCACCGCGACGCACCACGGCCCGCGGCGCGCTCATCTCGGCCAGCGCGGTGATGGCCTTCTGCGCTCGCATCTCCTGGATGAACCCGATAGCCCCGTTCAGGGCCACGACGGCGAAGATCACCGCGGAATCGATGTACTCGGCGAGCGCGAAGGTGACGGCACCGGCCACCACCAGGATGTAGATCAGCGGATCGAGAAACTGCCGTAGCAGGATTCGCCACCATGGATCCACTTCAGCGGCGCGGATGGCGTTCGGCCCGAACGTCTGCAGTCGGTTCGCCGCCTCGTCCGCGGCGAGGCCGCGCTTCGGGTTGGTCGCGAGGCGCTCCACGGTCTCGGTCGCGTCCCGGGAATGCCAGGGCGTGTCCCGAAGCTCGGCGACCTCGGGGGCGGGGCTCACGAGGAAGTCGCCAGCTCGCGAAGCAGTTCAGCCCGGGCGTCTCCGATGGCTGCCCGCACACGATCGCGGAGCGCGGGGACGTCCGCGGCCGTGAGCTGCGCGGTCTCGATCGGCTCCAGGACACGGACCATGGCCCGGGCCCGATTGAAGCGGAGCGACCCCCTGGCCATGGCATCCCGCGTTCCGGCCACCGCCATGGGCAGGACCGGGAGACCCAGGTCCACCGCGATCCGGAATGCGCCGTCGCGGAACGGAAGCAGCTCGCCGTCGGGTGACCGCGTGCCTTCGGGCATGATCATCACTGAGACCCGTTTCGCCAGGCGGTCCCGTACCGCCTCCGTCGCTTCCGCGCGACTGCGCGCATCGCCCCGACGAACCGGGATGTCACCCGCCATCCTCATCATCCAGCCCATGACGGGTATCCGGAAGATCGCTTCCTTTGACAGCCATTTCATCTCCCAGGGGAGGTGGCTGATCAGGAAGATGTCGGCATACGACTCGTGGTTCGAGACCGCGACGTACGGCCGGCGCGGATCCTGGATTGTCACGCCGCTCGTCTCGAACCTCCACACCGGGATCAGCTTCACGGCAACGACGGCGGCTCGCCGAAACCAGCGGCCTGCCGTGTACCGGCCACGGTCGAACGGCGCCGTCGCCACGAAGATGGCCGTCAGGAGGGGGAGCCACAGCAAGGCGAGGATGCCGATACCGATCCAAAGCGCGTACGACGTGATGCTCCGCATTCAGAAGGAGTCAGAACACGCGGACACGGACGTCAGGGCGGAACGCTCGGGGGTCGTCGCGAATCGCCTCGATCAGGTTCTGCACGTCCACCACGGCCTTCAAGAACTGGTCGTACAGCTCCGGGTCATCGAGCAACCGGCTGAGGGTGCCGTCCGACTCGGCCACTCCGTCCACCAGGTTCTGCACGCCGAGCAACGTCGTGTCGGCCCGGCCCACCACGGCAATCATGTCGTCATACAGGGCGCCGTCGTTCATCAGACGACCCAGCGTCCCCTCACCGGTCAGGATCGCCGCGCCAAGCGAGTCCAGTCGCACCAGCGCGGTCTCCATCCGGTCGTACATCGCCGGGTCGCGAATCAGGCGGGACAGTGTGCCGTCCGCACCGTTCACCATCGCCAGGAGGCCGCTCAGCTCCGCGGTGGCGGCCGTCATCCGTTCGTACAGCCGGTCATCGGCCAGCATGGCGCCGATCGTGCCTTCCCCCCGGGCAATCCGCCCCGTCGTGATCTGCAGGTCGCCTGCGATCGTCTGGACGAGCTCCAACGTGGCGGCCGCGGATTCCAGGACGTCCTCCATCTCCAACGCGGGCTCCGAGAGGATGGTGTCCCCTGCTTCGAGCATCCGGTGCGCCGGCGATCCGGGCATGATGTCGATGAAACGATCGCCGAGCAGACCCTGCGTCCGGAGCGTAGCCCGGCTGTCCGCGCGGATCTGGTCCTGGATCCCGCGGTTCACCGAGAGCCGGATCTGGATGTTCGCAGTGCCCATCCGGTCGTGGACGGGGATGAAACGGACCTCGTCCACTTGCCCGATCCGTTGCCCGGCCAGCGTGACGGGCGCGCCGGCCATGAGTCCTGCCGAGTTCTCGACCAGGGTGATCAGGGGGTAGCGTGAGGCGAACACGTCGAACAGCCGGCCGACCTGGTAGATGCCGAAGATCAGCAGCACGACGCTCACGATGAACACCAGCCCGACCCGTACCTGGCTGGCCCGTTGCGTACCGCGGTTCAGCTTGCCTCGTGCCATGCTCCGCTCAACTCAGCGCGAGGAAGCGCTGGATATAGGAATCATCGTTCGCGATCATGTCCTCCGGCGTCCCATCGAACGCGACGCGCCCCTCGCGGACCAGGTTCACGCGCGAGGCCACGCGGAAGCCCGCCCGGATGTCGTGCGTCACCACGATCGACGTCACGTTCAGCTCCTTCTGTAGCTTCCGGATCAGGTCCCCGATGGTGCCGACCGTCAGCGGATCGAGCCCGGCTGTCGGCTCGTCGTACAGCACGATCTGGGGGTCGGTGGCGATCGCCCGGGCGATGCCCACCCGCTTCTTCATCCCCCCCGACAGCTCACCGGGCAGCTTCGGACTCACCGTGTCCGGATCGAGGTCCACGAAGGCGAGGCGCTCCCGCACCACATCCTGAATCTCCGATTCCGACATGGTCGTATTCTCCCGTAGCGGGTACGCCACGTTGTCGAACACGTTCACGGAGTCGAAGAGCGCCGCGTTCTGGAAAACCATCCCGATGCGGCGGCGCATGTCCAGCGCCTCCTCGAACGAGATGTCCGTGATCTCCCGCCCCAGGACCCGGATCGTGCCCTGATCCGGGACCAGGAGCCGCAGGATCAGCTTCAGGACCGTCGACTTCCCGATCCCCGATTCCCCGAGCACCAGCAAGGTCTCGCCCTTGTGGACCTCGAGGGATAGTCCCTGCAGGATCGGATGCTGGAAGGCCAGGTGAATGTCCTGCATCTCGATCACGGGTGGCTCCTCGCCGGCGCGCGGTCCGACAGACGCGTCTTCCCGGATCTCCCGGCGGATGATCTCTCGGAGGATCGGATCGTCGATCTCGGCGGTGCCCCGCCCGCGGTCCGGCCGCCCCTCCCCGGCGCCCCGGTCTCCCGTGATCATACGCGCGGGGGCACCAGCACGAGGAGCAGCTGGGTGAGGAAGTAGTTGACGATCAGGATCAGGATGGAGGACATGACGACGGCGCGCGTCGTGGCCAGTCCGACCCCCTCGGTTCCGCCTTTCGCCGCCAGCCCGTAGTGGCAACCCGTGAGCGCGATGATGCCCCCGAAGACCAGCGGCTTGACCAGGCCGGTCACGAAGTCCCGTGGAAAGAACCCGAACAGGTACCCCGACTGAGCCAACGTGCTCCACACGCCACCCAGGTACGCGTCGGCCGGGATCTGGATCGTGTAGACCGACACGATCAATCCTCCGAGGATTCCCACGGCGTCGGTGATGACGGTGAGGATTGGCAGCATGATCAACCCGGACAGGATCCTCGGCGTGACCAGCTTCTTGATGGGATCCGTGCCGAAGCTCTGGAGCGCGTCGATCTGCTCGGTCACGCGCATCGAGCCCAGCTCGGCGGCGATCCCGGATCCGACCCGACCCGCGAAGATGAGCGCGGCCAGCACGGGCCCGAGCTCGCGCACCATGGAGGCGCCGACCAGACTGCCCACGTAGATGTCGGCGCCGAAGCGACGCAGGGCCACCGCACTCTGGAGCGCCAGCACCATACCGGTGAACAGGCCGGTGAGCAGCAGGATGGGCAGGGTGCCCACCCCCATCCGATCCATCTGACGGAGCGTATCCCGCCAGTAGAACGGACGAGCCACGACGAAACGCGTGGCGCGCGTCGCGAGCGTGAAATATTGATACACGCCGATGGCGACGCCCTGGATCCAACCGTCGACTTTGGCGACAATGCCGGCCATCCAGCTCTTCCTGGTCTGCTCGTCGGCCTTCCGACGCTTTACATACCATGCTCGCAGGGGGTACCTTCTCGCGCCCGTTTCGGGGTCCGCCCAGACACAAGTTCCGTGCCCGCTGCCGCCATGCAGAACCTGACACGGTCGCGCGCGACCGACCTACTCGCCGACGTTTCCAGACTCAAAATCCTCGTGATCGGGGATGTCATGCTGGACGTCTACCTCCGGGGACATGCCTCCAGGATCTCGTCCGAGGCGCCCGTCCCCGTGGTCCGGGTGGACGATGAGTGGCGAGCGCTGGGAGGCGCGGCGAACGTCGCCGCGAACCTGGCGGCGCTGGGTGCCTACGCCACGATCGTGGGGGTCGTGGGCCCCGACCACGCTGCCGACGAGATCCGGTCCCTCTGCCGCGACACGGCCATTGACACGACCGGCGTACTGACCAGCTCCGATCGACCGACCACCACGAAGACGCGGGTTCTCGTCGGGCATCGGCAGGTCGCCCGGTATGACCATGAGGCGGACCATGACATCACCCCGAGCCTTGTGAACGCGCTCAGGGAACACGTGGCCGTACTGGCGGAAGGGGCGCACGCCATTGTGCTGGAAGACTACGACAAGGGTGTGCTGGTTCCACACGTGATCGACACGGCGCTGGCGGCCGCGCGCCGCCTGGGGATCCCCGTCGTGGTCGACCCGAAGGCCCGGCGCTTCTTCGCGTATCCGGACTGTACCGTATTCAAGCCGAACGTATCCGAGCTGGCGACCGCCCTGCGAGCGCCGGTCCTGCCGGATGATCCGGACTGGATGGAGCGGACGCGGCGGCACCTGCGCTGCGACTATCTGCTGGTCACGCTGGGCGCCGAGGGCATGGCCCTGGCGCCGGGCCTGAACGGCGAGATGCTCCGCATACCTGCCGTCGCCCGTGCCGTGTACGACGTGGCCGGGGCCGGCGACACGGTGACCGCCGTCGTGGCCGCGGCGGTCGCGGCGGGTGGGACCGTAGCCGAAGGCGCCGTCCTGGCCACTCACGCCGCGGGTGTGGAGGTCGGGAAGGCCGGCGTCGCCACCGTGAGCCGTGAGGAGATCCTCGCGAGTATCGACGAGGTGGCGCCTCCAGAACGTTGACCGCTTTCTAACCAAGGCTCCCGACATGAAAGAACTCGAACGAATCCAGACGGACCAGGCGCCCGCGGCCATCGGCCCCTACAGCCAGGCCATCCGCCTCGGCGACCTCGTGTTCACGGCCGGCCAGATCCCGCTGGACCCGGAATCCATGGTCATGGTGGGCGGGAGCGATGTGGCCGCCCAGACGGAGCGGGTCCTGACGAACCTGGCCGCCATCCTGCAGTCGGCCGGCGCTGGCCTGGACACCGTGCTGAAGACAACCGTCTACCTCGCCGACATGAACGAGTTCGCCGCCATGAACGACGTGTACGGCCGCCACTTCGGAGAGCACCGGCCGGCTCGATCGACGGTCGAGGTCCGTCGCCTGCCCAAGGATGCCCGGGTCGAGATCGACGCGATCGCCAGGGTTCGCTAGCCGCCCGGGGAGGAGTCCGAAGAGGTGGGCCCGGTTCTCGATCCCGCCGGCGCCGCATCCCGGGGCCGGGCATCGAGAGCCGCCAGCGCCCGCTCACCCGCCGCCTCTACGGCCTGGAGGTCGGTCGACTCGTCGATCCGTTGGCGGGCCTCGCGCGTGATCGCCGCGGCGTGACGGGCAACCGTTTGCCGGTGGGCTTCCGGGATCACCCTGCCCAGCGCGGCCAGCCGGTCGAGCATGGCCATGGCGAACCGGGGATTGCCTACGCCGAAGTGGCGGATCTGGTCGAGCGCCACATCCGAGAGGTGGTCGAACTCGGTCCGGGGCAGGATGAGGCATCCACCGCCGTTGTCATGGCGCCGGACCCGTCCGGCGGGGTCGTGCCGGGCAAACGCGAGCAGCAGCTCCGTGAGGCGATCCACGCACAGGACGGCGGTCGTCGGGTCGTTGATCGAAGGGGACAGCGCCTTGATGGCGATGTCGACCAGCTCGATCACACCGTGCTCAACGTCCATGTGCGGCGTACGTTGCGGGCCAAGGATGTACGCGTCCCGGATGTTGCCGGCCACATCGCCGTCCTCCGCGTCCGCATCCGACATGGCAGGCCATACCGTCGCCAGGGATCCGCCGGGAAGGATGAATTCGCCTACCTGCCGGTCCATCCGGACTGTCATGCCGTTCTCTTCCAGGAGCTCGAACACGGCATCCTGATCGATCCCCTGAATGTACCCGCTGGAGCGGGCGGTCACGATCGATCCCTGCCCTGACGGTGTGACCGATTCGGCGTCGCTGTCCGCCGCTTCGCCGAACCGGGCCGGGACCAGGCGACGCATGGTTTGCAGGGTGTCCTGGGTCACCCTGTGTAGGATGACCGACGCCTGAATCGACCGGGCCAGGTGATCGATGAAGAAGATCAGGAACCCGATGCTTACCAGCGCGAGCAACACCGCGACGACGATGGAGAGGTGCGGGATGAAATGTTCGCCATTCTCCATGGCCGAGGGATCCTCGCCGCGGACCACCCGGAGAACGATCAACGAGTACGTGAACGTTCCGATGAACACCCCCAGCACGACCTGGCTGGCCCGGTCGGCGGTGAAGTTCCTGAGGACCCTGGGGGTGTACTGCGTCGAGGCGAGCTGGAGCGCTACGATCGTCACCGAGAACACGACACCGGTAACGGTGATCAGCCCCGACGAGATCGCCGTGACCACACCCCGCGCACCGTCCGACGAGCCGGTCCGCAGCCAGAGCGGCGCCGCGTCCTCGGGTAGGATGTCACGGGTGTCCAGCTCCACCATGATTACGGCGAGGATCGCGCCGGCCAGGGTCAGTAGGGCGGGGAGGAACCAGAGACTGTCCCGCACTTCCTTCCAGACGGCTGCCAGCTTGCTGAGGCCCACGTGCTCTCCCGTGGCTGTCCGGTCACTCTGCCCGCGATCGGCGGACCCGCCCGGGCCGGAGGGCAGGATGCATGCCGATCGGCAGACCTCGGATCAGCGCCACGACGCCAACCCGGCCGTCGACAGGATGATCACCAATGCACCCGCGATGCCCCAGGCGTCCGGGAACTCGGCGAAGAAGATCAGGCCCCATAGGGCGGCGAACACGATCTGCATGTAGCCCACCGCCATGGCACGTCCCGCGGGTTCCTCTCGTAGGCCCTTCGTCAAGAACACCTGTGCGACCTGGGTCACCACACCGACCCCGGCGAGCGCGAGCCATTCCCAACCCAACGGCAGGACCGGGCTCGCGGCGGTCAGCGGGATCGATCCAGCCGTGGCGACCAGCGCGAAATAGAAGACGATTACCACCGGATCCTCCGTCCGACCGAGCCGCCGAACGGTCACGTACGCAGCCGCGCTCAACACCGCGCCGAGAAGCGCCACACCCACCGCGACCGGGTTCAGGCCCGTGGCACCGGGGCCACCGAAGAGGATGTCGGGCCGGGCCATGAGGACCACACCGGCCAGACTCGCCAGGACGAGCACCATTTCGCGAGGGCGCATACTTTCCGCCAGGAAGATCGTCGCGAGAATGGCGGTGAAGACGGGGTTCGTGTACTGGATCACCGTCGCCTCGGCGAGCGGCAGGTGCACCAG
>CAYXJH010000088.1:0-10385 GCA_964465415.1 uncultured Gemmatimonadaceae bacterium | reverse complement strand
CCGCGCCGGGTGGCGGGGCCGCCCCTCCGGTGCATGCGGCGGCCTCCTCGATGCGCAACAGCGCCAGCACATCGGGATCTCGCGTGTCATTGAGTCCGTCCCTGGCGGCCGCGCACGCGGCTGGCAGCTGGCGGGCGGCGATATTGGCGCGGGCCGCCCAGAGCAGGCCCAGGGTTCGCTCGGGGCGGCCCGGGTAGTCGGCGACGAGACGCTGGAGATACGCCGCGGCGCGGGTCGGGTCACCGGTGGCGAGAAGGCCCTGGCCAAGCCGCAGAAGCGCCTCCGGCGCGTGCGGCGAGACCGGGTAGCCCAGCACGATGGAAAGGAAGTCCTCTTCGGCGGCCGCCGGATCGGCCGTGAGACGGGCACGCAGCATGAGCGCCCGGGCTCGCTCGGGGCCGGGGGCGCTTGCGCTTGCGCGGCTGGACCACCAGGCCTGGATCGCGGCCCTGGCTTCATCGTACCGTGCATCGGCGATGAGGCCGTCGATCTGGTCGAGCGTGGGGGACTGGGCGGCGACGGAGACGGAGACAACGATGGAGAGGGCGACGGCCGCCGTGATCGACGTTATAAGGGTCCACGCCGGGCAGACACGCTTCATACCGCCTCCAGCCGGTCGTGCTGGAGCCGCAGCAGCAGCTCCTCCATGACCTGCATGTCAGAGAGGGGGGCGGACTTGAGTAGGCGGTCGGCCCGGCCGAGATGGTCCAGCGCCCGGTCCAGGGCTTCGGGGGTCCAGCGGCGGGCCTGGGATTCCACGTTCCGCGCGAGCCAGCGCTGGTTGCCGGGCAAGGCGGCCTCGAGGGCGCTCCTGCCGCCCGATCGGCACACGGCCATCCGCAGGAACTGGCTGCCCAACCCGATGACCAGCCCGACCCCGTTCTCGCCGGCGTCGAGCAGGACCGGGAGGGCGACCCGCGCCTGATCGAAACGTTGCTCGGCCACCATGTCCATCCATTTCCACCGGTCCTGGCGCGGCAGCGCGCCCACCACGGCGATGACGTCGTCACGGCCGATCCTGCGCCGATCCCCGACGTACTCGCGCAGCTTCTCCAGCTCCCGTACCGCCGTCGCCAGATCCGGGCCGATCGCCGAGGACAGGGCGCGGGCGGCTTCGACGTCCAGCGCCAGACCCTCCCGCTCGGCCCAGCCCATCAGCCAACCGGGAATGTCGGCGTCGGAGAGGCGCGGGAACTCGGTGGATGGGGCCTTCTTCTTGACGTTGGCCCAGAGCTTGGCCTTGCTGGTGCCCAGGTCCGCAGCGAGGATGAGGGCCAGACCGGGCGGGGGCGCGTCGATCACGTTCTCGACGATGGCGCGCAACGGGGCCGTGGCGGCAAGGGCCTGGGCATCCCGTACGACTATGACCCGCCAGTCCGCCATCATGGGCGGGGTCTGGATCAGGGACGCCAGGGTCGGAGGCGTGAGGTCGGAGCCGCGCACCTCGTCCAGGTTGAAATCGCGTGTCGCCGGATCGAGGTGGGCCGACACCAGCTCGCGCACGGCGGCGTCTCTGAGGTGAGCTTCCTCGCCGAACAGGAAGAATACGCCGCCGAGCCCCCCCTCTCGGAGCTGACGAGTGAGGCGCTCATGGCTCAGGACCGGCATCAGGTCAGTCGAGCGTGTGTAAGGTCGAGGTGATGTTTGCCGGGTACGCGCCCGGCGTCACGTATGCCCGCGGCATCCGATACACGGGCGGGCCCATGACCAAGGGAGAATAAGACACCGGCACCCGGGGGTCCACCCTGTGCGCCGCCCATTCCCGGACCGGCGCGGGCTCCGCCACAGGTAGCATCGCCCGCGACCGCACCTCGCCGGCCGGCGCGGCGTCCACCGCCGGGGCCGCCATGATACCGGTGGGCGCCGGCTGGTCCAGCAGCGATAGCGCCCACATCGAGGAAGCCACGACGGTCACGGCCGCCAACGCCACGGCACCACCGCCCAGGACGGGCGCCGCCTGGCGACGACGCCTTTCGGCCCGATACTGGTCCAGCCGGCCCTGGAGCCGCGGCACGAAATCGGTGCCGGGCTCGGGCCGCGGCAGCTGACGGGCCAGCATCCGACCTTTCCGCAGGACCCGGTCGTACCGCGCGCATGAAGAGCAAGCTGAAAGGTGCGAACGGAACCGCGTCAGCTCCACTTCATCGAGGAGGCTGTCGTCGTAGTCGGAGTATCGATCGAGGAAGTCTCTGCAATCCATGGCATACGGCGTTCGTGTCACCGATGGATGTACTGATCGCAGGGTTCAAAGGTTCCTGCACGCAGAAAGCCCGACCTCCCCCCAGAGGAGGGGAACGCCGGGCCTCCCCGATCGTTGCGGGTTCCCCTTGGCGGGGCTTCCCGGTGGCGCTCAGTCCATGTGTGGCGCGATGAGCTCGGCGAAGTTGTTACGGGCCCTGTTGAGCCGGCTCTTCACCGTGCCCAGGTTCACGCCGGTGATCTCGGAGATCTCCTCGTACGTCTTCCCCTCGAGCTCCCGCAGGACGAAGACCACCCGGTGATGCTCCGGTAGCTCGGACACCGCCCTGTCCACCTTGTCCTTCAGGTCCCGCTTGCGATACAGGTCGTCCGGCCGATAGCGGTTGTCCTCCCACTCCAGCGGCCGATGATCCGCGTCCCAGTTCTTCTTGATCGTCTGGAACAGCACCATCGGGTTCCGGGACCGGTTTCGCAGCTCGTTCTTCGCCAGGTTACCCGCGATCGTGTACGCCCACGTCGAGAACTTGCGGTTCTGGTCATATCGATGCAGGTGCCGGTATACACGGACGAAGGTCTCCTGCACCAGGTCCTCCGCCCGCTCCCGGTCCCCGATCATCCGATGGATGAAATTCAGCAGACGGGCATGGTACCGGTCCGCCAGGACCGTGAACGCCCGGGCCTCGCCGTCCAACGATGCCGCGGCCAGCTGCGCATCCTCCAGCTCCGCCAGCTCTAGGCTGCGGGGCCGGATCTGCGGCTCCTCTACCCTCAGTGCTCGTCCCATCGCTCGCCCCCTCTCCACCGATGCCACCCCGGCAACGCTCGACCGGCGCGGTTTCTGACAGCCGCTGCGGGCCAGCTCGTTTCGTAGTTCCACCGGGGCACAGCGCATACCGCGCCCGTTCACTTTACGAAGACGTTGTGCCGCAACGGATTGTTAGATCGGAGCCATCCGCAGCACCCGGGCGGGCGTCCATTTCATGGGACAGGATGGAGTGGCGGAAAGTGGACAGCGACTCCACTCAGCGGAAGGCCGCGTAGTAGAGGAGCGCCGAAACGGACTTCGCGTCGATGATCCGGCCGTCGCGGACCGCGTGGAGTACCCGGGACAGGGGCATGGTGATCACCTCGACGAACTCGTCTTCGTCCAGGTTCGACATGCCGGCGACGAGACCGGTGGCGAGGAAGAGGTGGATGCGCTCGTCGGTGAAGCCGGGTGTCGTGTAGATGGTGGTGAGACGCTGGAGGTGACCGTGCGCGTATCCGGTTTCCTCCTCGAGCTCGCGTGCGGCCACGTCTTCCCACGGCTCGCCGGGTCGGTCGGGGCGTCCGGCGGGAATCTCGAGGAGGTATCCGCCGGCGGCATATCGAAACTGGCGCAGGAGCACGACCTCCGGATCGGCCGCGTGGGCGTCACCGAGGAGCGCGACGACCGCGGCGGCACCGGAGTGCCGGATGAGCTCGAGCTCTCCGGCGGAACCATCGGGGAACCGGACGGAGTCGAGGGCGAGATGTACGATTCGGCCGGCATGAATGGGTCGGGAGCCCACCTGCCCGGGCTTCTCGGCGCCGATGGCTCCGGCGCCGCGGGCGTCGACCAGGGCCGAATCCCCCGTCACGGTAGGGACCTGTGGACCTCGAGCGGCCCGAGCCCGAGCTTGCCGATCGGCTCCGCGATGGCGTCGGCGTCGCCGACGATCACGATGGCCATGCGGTCGAGCCCGATGGCCTCCCGCGCGACGCGGTGCACGTCGTCATGCGTGACCTGGCCGATCCGGTCGCGATACCGGTGGAAGTAGTCGGGCGGCAAGTCGAAAACGACCATCTCGGCGATTCGGCTCGCCAGCGCGCCGGTGGTCTGCAACCGGAGCGGGAGGACGCCACGGAGGTAGTCGCGGGTATTGTCCAACTCCTCGGCGGTGGGTCCCTGGTCCTGGAGGCCGCGGATCTCGTTCAGGGCCTCCTCGATGGCCCGGGCGGTCACATCGGTGGCCACGGCGACGTCCACGGTGAACGGACCCGGCCGACGCCTCATGGCGAATCCGCTGCGGACGCCATACGTGAAGCCGTGGCGTTCGCGCAGGTTCATGTTCAACCGGCTGGTGAACGCGCCTCCGAGCATGGTGTTCATGACGAGGAGCGGAAAGTAGTCCCGGTGGTGGCGATCGACACCGACATGGCCGAGACGTATCTCGGACTGTACGGAGCCGGGTCGGTCGACGATGAAGACGGTCGTCTCCTCGATGCGAGGCGTGACCTCGAACTCCAGGTCCTCCGCGGGCTCGGCGCGCCAGTCGGCGAAGGTGTCGGCGGCGATGGAGCGGGCGCGATGCTCGTCGATGTGGCCGGTCACGATGAGCGCGGCGGAGCCGCCACGGTACCGATCGCGGTGGAACGCGGCCAGCGCGTCGGGATCCAGGCTGCGCACCGTGGGCTCGAGGCCGATGAGCGGCCGGCCGTAGGGCACGTTGTCGTGGAAGATGAAGCGGTTGGAAGCGTCCGCGGCCAGCGCCCGGGGTTCCTTGCGGCGCTGCAGGATGTCCGCCAGCCGTTCGTCCCGCAGGCGCTCGACCTGGGCGGCGGGGAATGAGGGACGACGCACGATCTCGGCGAGGAGCTCGAGGGCCGGCTCCAG
Organism: uncultured Gemmatimonadaceae bacterium; assembly: GCA_964465415.1. Taxonomy (GTDB): domain Bacteria; phylum Gemmatimonadota; class Gemmatimonadetes; order Longimicrobiales; family RSA9; genus SLCC01. The sequence goes on along the minus strand of CAYXJH010000088.1, from coordinate 5,551 downwards.
CCGGTCGGCGTGGACCGTGACGCCGACGGAGGCCCCGTCCCAGCTGACGCCCGTGGCCAGCTCCACTCCCAGGCTCTCCAGGGCCCAGGCAAGCTCGTCCACGTCCCGGGCGGTGGTCCCGGTCTCCAAAGCCTCGGCGGTGAGCTGGGCTACTCCGGCCTGGTCCGCCGGCTCGACGCCGGCGCCCGCCTCGATGACCAGCTCGGCCGTCACCAGGGGCAGGTCCCCGTGCCGGGCGAACAGAAACTCGGGCGAGTCGTCGCCATCGAGGCGGGACCGGGCGATGTCCGGGAAGTCGAACGGCTTGACGGGGCCCGGTTCCGGCGCGCGCCCCCGATCCAGCGCCTCCGTCGTCATGCGCCACCTCCCTTCGGCACGTAGACGAGCGTTGCGGCGCGGGCGGGGTCGAGGTGTCGGGCGGCGAAGTCCCGGACGTCAGACGCTCGCACGGCGCGGATCCGATCGAGCTCGGTATTGATCAGGCCCGGGTCATCGAAGAGGCACGTAAACATGGAGAGCTGATCCGCCCGCTCATCGACCCTCTGGAGCTCGTTGAGCTGGCGCGCCTCTATGAGGCGGACCGCCCGCGTCACGTCCTCATCGGTCACATTGGCGAGGTCGGCCATCTCTGCGTCCAACGCCTTCTCCAGCTCGTCCACGTCCCCGCCCGGGCGGGCGGTGGCCCACACGACCAGCATGGCCGCCCCGACCACCACCGGGAACGCATAGGCGACCACGTCCTGGGCCAGCCGACGCTCCCGGACCAGCCGGCGGTTCAGGCGTGACGCCTTGCCCCACGCCAGCACGTGGGCCGCGACGCCGGCCCGGTACCACGCCTCGTCGCCGTACGGCGCGATGCGGTAGGCGCGATAGACGCGAGACAGGGAGATGTCCTGTTCCACGACCGCCCGGATCGGAGACTCCAGGGCCGTTGGAATCTCGGCTAGACCGGGGATCGCCGGCACCGGGTCGCCGGCGGGAATGTCGCCGAACCAGCGCTCCACCAGGCCTAGCGCGTGCTTCTCGTCGATGTCGCCACACAGCGTGAGGATGGCGTTGTTCGGCCGGTAATAGGTGCGGAAGAATGTCTCCACATCCTCCAGCGACGCCGCGTCCAGGTCCTCCATCGAGCCGATCACCGAATGATGATACGGGTGTTCGGGCGGGTAGACCATCGCCTGGATCCGCTCATCCCAATCGCCGTAGGGCTGGTTGTCAACCCGCCAGCGTCGCTCGTTCTTCACCACGTCCCGCTGGTTGTCCAGCTTCTCCTGCGTCATGGCGCCTAGCAGCCAGCCGAGCCGGTCCGACTCCAGCCAGAGACCCAGCTCCAGATGGTTCGACGGCAGGGTCTGGTAGTAATTCGTCCGGTCCAGCCATGTCGACCCGTTGAGGGAGCCGCCGGCCTGCTCGATGTACGCGAAGTGCGCCGTCTCCGGCACGTGCTCCGAGCCCTGGAACATCATGTGTTCGAAGAGGTGGGCGAACCCGGTCCGCCCGGGCCGCTCGTCACGCGAGCCCACGCGGTACCACAGGTTCACGCCCACGACGGGCACGGACGGGTCGGAGGAAAGAACGACCTCCAGGCCGTTGTCCAGACGGTGACGGGAGAATGGGATCTGGATCATCGAACAGTCGTCGAGGGGAGCCCTACCGAGGCCGCGGGCAAGGTAGAGGCGGAGGCGGGGAGCGGGCAAGCACCCGAACTACGAACTACGAACTACGAACTATGAACGGCGAAGGGCGAACGGCGAACGGCGGGTGAAACCGTGACGAGTGCGAAAATTGAGTGGGCGGCAGGCGAGCGTGGGCGGGAGGGGCGTGGGGCGGCTCCGTGCGGGGCGGAGGGTCGCATATTGCACCCTCGCGGGACACGGTGCGATCGCTCGTGAGCTTGGGCACTCGTACGGTGTCGAAACACGACCGCCTCGGGCCGGCCCCCGGCGAGTGTGGGGTTTGCCACGCCCAGGGTGCCGAATCGCACGATAGCATCGGTGGTCATCGGCGATCGTGCATTTCGCCAGCTCCCCGGCGGGGGGGGGTGGCGGGAAGCACGCCACAGAGACCACGGACAGTCGGCGTGCCATGCGACTCGAACACGGCCCGGTTCCTCGCAGTTCGTGGTTCGTAGTTCAACGGCCTGCCGCCCGGTTTTCGCGAGCGAGGCGGCCGAAGGCGACGAGGCCGAAGATGATCCAGAAGATCATCAGGGCGGCGGTGATGGAGAGGACGGTGAGGGAGCCGAAGGCGGTGAGCAGGGCGACGGAGGCCCCGGTGAAGAGCCCGCCACCGACGATCGGCTCGAACAGGAGCTGCTTGTAGCCGAAGCTTTCGAGGGCACCCGACTCGTTGGGCGGATCGGCGACGCGCATGAGGAGGAGCCCGGTGACGGTCACGCCCATGGACTGGCCGAAGTCGCCGACGCCTCGCTCGAACCATGCGGTGGGGATGATACGAGGCGCTATGAACACCACGGCGAGGACGGACCAGGCCATGCCGGCGGTCGCGAGGATCAGGAAGGGGCCGAGATTCGCGCCGATGGCCAGGATCGAGAGCGCGCCCAGCGCGGCGACGATGGTGAAGTCGAGGGCCGTGCCGCTGATGCGGTTCATGAGTCGGTGCGAGATGAGGTGGCTGGTCCCCAGGCGGTCGGACACGGCCTGGATGATCACGCCCCCGATCATGGCCAGGGGGAATAGGGGGACGTGGGTGAAGACGGTGACGGGATCCTCGCCGCGCGCCCACGTCGTCAGCTCGAGCCAACGGAGTCCTTCCAGAAGGAGCCAGCCGATGGCGATGGCTACGGCAACGAGACCCAGATGGAGGGAGAGTGGATCGGTCGGCTGGGCCTCCCGCCGCCGGTCTCGTCTGAATTCCTCCAGGTCCTCCTCGTCCGTGCCCGCGCCGGTCAGCTCCAGGTCGGAGATGGCGCCGACCAGGTCGGGGTCCGCCGGCTTGATCGTGCCGGCGCGGACGGCCCAGTTGATCAGGATGGTGCCGATGATCACGCCGCCGACGAGGCCAATGGTGGCCAGACCCAGCGCCAGGTCCTGCCCTTCCGGCCAGCCGGCCGCTTCGAAGGCCTCGCCCATTCCGCCGGCCGTGCCATGGCCGCCCTCGAACCCGATCTCGATGAGTGCGCCGGCTGCGGGCGGAAGGCCGAATACGGGGCCCAGGACCAGCAGGGTCAACAGGATCCCGATCACGTACTGACCCCACGCGACGGTCTGGCCGAAGCAGACCTGAGGCCCCGCGTGATGCCAGATGGTGCGGAGCGACGGCAGCGGCTTGCCCATGAGCAGGGCGGCGAAGACTACGTTGATCAGGATGCCGGGGGTGGCGGCCCAGACCGCCACCATCTGCTCAGGGAATGGGCTGCGGATGGCCCGAGTGGGGCTCAACGCGAAGAACGCGAGGACGATCGTGGCGGCCAGGACGCCGTAGATCGCTCGCCGGCGACGGGATACGGGGAGCCGAGCGATCAGCGCCAGCATGGCACCAACGACGGCGGCCATCCCCGCCACGGCGAGCAGCGGAGACTCTACCCGGCGGTCCGCGACCCACCGGCCCAGGGCGGGAAATACCTCCGGACCCAGCAGGAGGGCGATCGTGCCGGCGAGGATGGAGCTCGGGAGGAAGACCTTCCGGAACAGCGTCGTATTCTGGCGGACGATGCGGCTGAGGAGCAGGAGGATGGCGAGGACGATACCGGCCCAGAAGACGTCGGGCAGTGAGAAGTCCACGATGGGTTACCTCCCCCGGAAACGCTACAGAGGTTGGGACAGCCGCTCCCGCAAGACGGTGGGCCCGAGCGCGGTACGAAGGAGTCGGCGCGCGCTCTCCGTTCCACCGCGGACTGCGCCTTCGGCCTCCATGAGGACGTTCGCCTCGACGCCTTCCACCGCGTACTCCGCCCTCGCCAGGAGCTCTTCCGCAGGATCCGGCCAGCCGGCGGCGGCCGCGGCCACGGCCCCGATGATCAGCGCCTCCGCATCGTCAGGCCGTTCCCGTGCTGCGCGGATCAGCTCCTCGGCCGCCTCCTCAGCCCGGTCCCGGTCCAACAAGACGAGGCCGTACAGAAGCCGGGTCCACGAGTCGTCCGGCGCCAGGGCCAGTGCCTCTTCCAGCTCCCGCACCCCGTCGTCGGGCGCACCACGCAGCACGTGCGCCGCCCCGAGCTCGGCGCGGATCACGGGGTCGTCCGGGACGAGCTTGCTCGCCGCCTCGAGGTGTTCCAGCCCCTCATCGAACAGCCCCGCCCGGGTGAGGTAGGCGCCGTAGTTCAGCCTGGCGATGGGGAGGTCGGGCGCGGAGAGCGCAGCGGCCCGAAGCGCGGCCTCGGCGTCGGGGTCGTCGAACTGGGCGAGGCCGGACCCGATAATGGCCAGGAGGTGGGGGTCCTGGGGATCCTGCTCCACGCAGCGGCGAAATGCCTCATAGGCCGCCCCGTCATTCCCGATCTCCCCCTCGGCGACCCCCAGCCAGCAGAGGACGTAGGGGTCGTCCGCGCCATCGTCCAGGACGCGACCGAGCAAGGCGGCCATTTCCTCCCACCGCTCCTCCTCTCCGAGCTCGAGAGCCTCGCGGAGGGCCGCTTCGACCCCTTCGGCCCCATCCAACCCGTTCCCCGTCACGCGCCGAACTTGGCCAGACGGCCGGCATGGGCGAGGGCGAGCGTGAGCAGGTGTTTCGACTCGAACGTGCCCAGCTCCCCGCGCAGGCAGTCCCGCTCGCCGAAGCCGGCCACCTCGACCGGACGACACCAGCGGGATGCGATCAACGTGGGAACCGGGTGCCAGGAATGGGCGCGGAGTCGCGCAGGCGTCGAATGGTCGCCCGTGACCACGATCACGGCCGGCTCCAGGGCCTCGACACCGGGGATGAGCGCGTCCACAGCCTCGATGGCGGCGACCTTGGCGTCGAAGTCGCCATCCTCGCCCCGGCTGTCGATGTACTTGAAGTGGACGAACGCGAAGTCGTGGGTGTCGAGCTCATGGCGGAGGACGTCGATGCTGCCGGCATCGGTCTCCGCGGGCTGGGCGATGTCCATGCCGAGCAGGCGCGAGACGCCGCGGTACATGGGATAACGGGCGATGCAGACCGACCGTAGGCCGAACCGTTCCTCCATGGATGGATACCGCTCGAACGTGGCGAAGCCGCGCGCGAGGACCACGTTCGTCACCGGCTCATCGGCCAGGACCTCGTTGGCCTGATCCAGCACCAGCTCCACCGCCCGGACCGTGCGCTCACCGTCCGGCGAGGTGGCCATGAGCGGATCCGGCGGAATGCCCGTCTCCTGCGGGTCCGTGTCCGTCAGGTCGGCCGACAGGCGCACGCCGCGCATGATCAGCACCACCCGATGCTCCTTCTCCGACTCCCAGAACACCTCGACCCCACCGACACGGGAGACGTTCTCCCGGAGCTTGGCCACGAGCCGGGCATTCTCCGCGTCGGATGGCCGGCCGGCACGGCGATCCGTGATCCGGCCGGCACGATCCAGCGTGGCAAGGTTGAGCCGGGCCGCAAGGTCGCCGTGCTCCAGCGGGAAATC
>CAYXJH010000087.1:0-10422 GCA_964465415.1 uncultured Gemmatimonadaceae bacterium | reverse complement strand
GGACCGCGGGCATCCCTACGGGCACGGCAAGATCGAGTTCTTCTCGGCCGCCTTCGAGGGAGGGTTGATCGCCTTCGCCGCGATCGCCATCGTCTACCAGGCGATCGAGAGCCTGATCCACAAGCCCGAGCTGCAGAGACTGGATCTCGGCCTCGCCATCACGATCGCGGCGGGCGTGGTCAACGCCGCCCTCGGCTGGTTCCTCCTGCACCAGGGCTGGGGCAAGGTGGTGCAGGAATGGACCGGCGGACCGGGGACGTTCTACGCCAGCGACTTCTTCCAGAACAACAATCCGGAATGGCTGCCCGCGTTCACTGCCGCGCCCTACGCGTACGCGCTACCGTGGGCGGAGCTGCTCTTCGGGACGCTGCTCGTCCTCGGCCTCTTCAACCGGGTCACAGCCGGTGCCGCGACCCTGATCTTCACCACGATCCTGATCGCCTGGCTGGACGCCGGGAACCTTCTGCCTCGGCACATGCTCATGATCTACGCGCCGCTCGGCGCGTATTTCTGGCTCGCCGGGCCTGGGCGCTACAGCCTGGACGCGGTGCTGGCGAAGCGGGCTGGCACCGGCAAGATCGGGAACGCGGAGCATCGGGGACCGGACGGTCGAGGGGATGCCGCCAGTCAGGAACCGCTCGTCCCCGGGATGTAGATCTGGCCGCCCGTTTCCCGGAACTCCCGTACGCGGTACGAGCTCGGGGAATGCGGCGCCGCACTCGCCCACATAGCCGCACGCCGGACCCACCGCTCCCGAGTCGTCGTCCCAACCCGCTATCGGCCTGCCCCTTATCATGGTGCACCCTGGGTCGCGAAGGGTCGGCTCGCGCCCAAACACGAACCAGGGAGGTAGCCATGACGAAGTTCATCGTGACGGCGGCCATCGTCGCTGCGACGGCGGTGCTCGCCCCGCAGCCACTGGCTGCGTCGGAGTGCGTGAAGGGGTACGAGTCCTGTCTGAACGACACCTACGACACCAGCGGGTTGACCCGTGTCCTCGCGGACATCGAGTGCTTCGCGGGATACGTGGGCTGTGTGCGCCGACTGCTCTGATCCAGAACCACGGGAGTGACTGACATGCGCAAGTCGACCCTTCCACTCCTGCTCGCCGCAGCGGCGTGCGGGGGCGCAACTCCGGAAGACTACGTCATCATCGAGGATTTCCTCGCCCGCTCGAGCGGGCTGCGCTGCGAGCTCGTGGCGTCGCCCGAGTACCTGGCCGTCACGGGGCTCCGAACGGCCACCGACTCGACGATCATGGTGCTGGACGAGCCGGGCCGGCGGCTGGTGGAGCTGGATCGGGCGCTCCGACCCGTGTGGGAGCTGGAAGCGCCCGTGGCCGGGCCGGGCGCCATGAATTCGCCGGTCAGCGTCGCGCTGCTGGGAGACACGGCCATCGCGGTCGCGGAGCGCCAGGGCCTCCAGATCCTGGTGTATTCGCGCGCGGGCGCCCTGATACGGAGCACGCCCCTCGGCTTCGCGCCCTCGGCGCTGGCGACCCGACCGGCCGGGGACGTGCTGGTGACCGCCATGCCGTTCGGGGAAACCCCGACCACGCTCCTGTTCCGGTACGACGGGGTCGGGTTCCACGAGATCCCGATCCCACCCAGGCCGTACGCGGACATGTTCATAGGGGCGTTGGGCAACACCACGCTCGCCGAGGTCCTGCCGAACGGCGCCGCGTTGGTCGTCCACCAGTTCATGGCGCCGCGCGCCTTCCGGATCGGCGCCGACGACGCGGTGGCGCCGATCCGGGTACCGACGCCCGACGCGACGCGAGGCAGCATCGACTACGTCCCGGTCGGCCCGATCCTCGAGGACGACATCGATCGGATGCTGGTGCCGGCATCGGCCATGAGCGTGGACCCGATCCGCGGGGAGGTGTACGTGCTGACCCGATCCGGTCGCAGGTTGGACGGCAGACCGGAACGGGCGATCCTGCGGCTGGACGCGAAGCTGGAGCTCATCGAGTCGTATACGCTGGATTTCCTGGCCCGCCACCTGGCATTCGTACCGCGCGACGGTACCGCCATCATCGTGGACGACGAGGATCGGTTTCACGCCTGCGACTTCAACCGCTCGGCCGTCCATGCTGCGGCTCAGTGACGTGACGATCCGACGGGGACCGAACGTGGTGGTCTCCCGCCTCGACCTCGTGGTGGACCCGGGCGCGGTCTTCTGGGTCGTGGGGCCGAACGGCGCCGGAAAGACCAGCCTGCTTCGGGTCATGGCGGGGATCGACCGTCCGGCTGCCGGATCGGTGGCGTGGTCGGTCGGAAAGGACCCGGCGTTCCTCTATTTCCAGTCGGAGATGACGCTGCCCGGATCGGCGACGGTCGGGGACTGGGAGCGCCTGGTCAGCCGGCTACTGCCCGGCGAGGGCGGCCGGACCAGGACATCGCTCTGGCCCGGCGTGGAGCCCGGCAGGCGGGTGGGTCGCTTGTCCACGGGCGAGCGCAAGCGACTGCTGCTGGATGCCCTGCTCCGTTGCCCGGGCCCGCTCCTGCTGGACGAGCCCTTCGAACACCTCTCACCGGACGCGAAGGCCCGACTCGCCGGACTGGTGGCTGCGCGTGCTCGAACGGACGTGGTAGTCGTGGCCACGAACCAGGCGACGACGCGTGCCGACCAGGAAGGCGGGGTCCGCCTCGAGGGCGGCGTGGCCGAGCCCGGGCGGTCGAACGGAAGGAGGGCGGCACCATGAGGCCCTCGCGTGCCGCCGCGCTGGCCATCTTCGCCTTCCGGACCAACGTGCGGTCGCCCATCACCCTGGGTGGTCTCCTGGCGTTCGGGGCGATCTCCATGCTCGGACCCTTGCTGTCGCTGCGGAGCGGTCAGGGCTGGGCGCTGGACCCCGACCTCCTCTTCTACGGCTACCTGACGGGCGGCTTGTTCGTGCTCCGCTCCGGCCTCGAGCAACAGCGTGAGTGCGGGTTGCAGATGTATCTCCGCCACAACTTCGCGACGCCACTGGAGCACGGGCTGGGTGCCGTGCTGGCGCTGCTCGCGACGTGGGCCCTGCTGACGGGGGTGCTGGTGGTGGTCGCGCTGGCCGGTTCTGGGGGGGATGCCGCGTCGGCGCTCTGGTACGCGTGGGCGCTTGGCGTGCCACTGACCCTGTTGCTCCCGTTCGCGCTCATGGTCGAAGGGGTGTCGACCCTTCGGATCCCCATGATCGTGCCGGTCCTCGCATACCTGGTTCTCGCCGTGTTCCTTGCCCTGACCGTGGGTGAAGCCCGGATGGCGGCGGTCCTCGGGCTCAGCCCGGAGCGCGGGAACCCCGCGTCGTCCCTGGACCTGGCCGTCCGGGCTGGCGTGATGGTGCCGCTGGGCATGTCCCTGTTCCTGGCGGGGGTATGGGCGACACACCTGCGCGCGGGACCGATCCGGGCTGCTGGCGTCAGGGGGCGGTAGCGGCCCATGTTCGATCCGTGAACAGCTCGCCGCCCCTCGTGTGCGTCGTCGGGAAGAAAGACTCCGGCAAGACCACCACGGTTCTGGTGCTCGTCGCGGAGCTACGGAGCCGGGGTCTCCGCGTGATGACCATCAAGCATGGCCATCATTTCGACCTGGACCGTGAAGGCACCGACTCGTACCGCCACAGGGCGGAAGCCGGGGCGGAGCGGGTGATCCTGGCCGGCCCGGGACAGTTCGGCGTGCTCGGGAGCTGGCCCGGGAACCGGGAGCCCGGCGCCGCGGAGCTGGCCGCGCGCTACCTCGAGGACGCGGACATCGTCGTGGTCGAAGGGTTCAAGCTGGAGCCGCTGCCAAAGATCGAGGTCTTCCGCCGCGCGGCCCACGACTCGCCGGTCTGGGACCCGGCGGGCCCGCACGCCGACCGTTACATCGCCGGGGTCAGCGACGATGCGGCGTACCGCAGCGCCGTCCCCTTCCCCACCTTCGCGCCGGCCGATCCCGCCTTGGGCAGGCACCTGGCCGACCTGGTCGAGACGACCGTGCTGGGGCGGATCCGACCCTCGGGGCGCACGGACGAAGAGACCTAGCAGGCCGTTGAGCACCTGGGTTGCGCGGCGTTACGCGTCGCCGTCCGCATCGCAGTGGCCGCAGGCGAAGTCCGGATCCGGCTCCTGGCCGAAGTACTCCATGATGAAGCGGGTCCGGCACCGAGCCGTGCGACAGTAGGCCACCATGCGATCCAGCTTGTGGCGGTCGGCCTCGCGACGCGCCTCGTAGTCCAGCAGGTCCTTCTCGAGATCGGTCCTGGACACGTCATCCACCAGCCGCTCCCAGCCGCCACCCCGGTGCTCGCGGACCGCCGCCTCACGCTTGAGGAGGGTGAGGACGATCCGCGCCTTTCTCGCCGGCACGTCCGCGGTCTCGGCGATGTCCTCCACCGGCCAGGGACGCCCTCGGTCGAGGGCGTTCACCACACGAGCGACCTTGGCGGCCTCCTCGAGAGACGGGTACTTCCCGCCGAGGAAATAACTCTGGATGCGGCGGTCTTCCTCCCGATAGAGGATCATGCAGCGCGCCGGGCCCCCATCCCGCCCCGCGCGGCCAACCTCCTGGTAATAGGACTCCAGGGAGCCGGGGAGGTGGTAGTGGATGACGAATCGGATGTCCGGCTTGTCGATCCCCAGGCCGAAGGCGTTCGTGGCGAAGACGGCGTCCACATCGCCGCGCATGAATGCGTCCTGGGCCTCGCGCCGCTCCCGGCCGGTCCGCTGCCCGTGATAGAGGGCCAGGCGGAACCGGTCGCTCAGCTCGTCGTACAGCTTCTCCGCGTCCTTCACGGTGGCGAAGTACACGATGCCGGTGCCGTCGCTCCCCTCGAGGAGCTCTTCCAGCGCCGCCCGCTTCCGCTCGTCGTTCACAGTCCGGACCAGCTCGAGGTAGAGGTTCGGTCGGATCAGGTCGAAGATGAGGAGAAGCGGGTCGCGCATGCGGAGCTGCTCGGTGATGTCACGCTGGACGTCCGGGGTGGCGGTGGCCGTCAACGCCAGGATGGGCGGCCGATCGAGTCGCTGGGCGATGGATCCGAGCATCATGTAATCCGGCCGGAAGTCATGTCCCCACTCGGAGATGCAGTGGGCTTCATCGACCACCAGGAGGTTGATCTCCCGGTCCATCAGGGCGTCGAAGAAGGCACGATCCCTGAACCGCTCGGGCGTGATGTAAAGGATCTCGCCTCCGCCATCCGAGATGGCCGCCTCCGCGGCGCGCCGCTCCGCCGCGGTGAGGCCCGAGTTGATGGTGAGGGCATCGACGCCGGCCACCTCCATCTTGTCCGTCTGGTCCTTCATGAGCGCGATGAGGGGCGAGATCACCACGGTAATGCCGTCCTGGAGGACCGCCGGAAGCTGGTACATGAGCGACTTGCCCGCGCCCGTGGGCAGGACGACCAGCGCGTCCCGGCCGGCCAGGACGGCCTGCACGACCTCCTCCTGCCCGGGTCTGAAATCTTCGTGTCCGAACCGCTCTCGAAGGGCCGCCCGGAGCGTGTCCCCCGCAGCCGTTTCTCCCGCCGTCATGCCATCCTCGATGTCCTGGCCATCGCTCGTCAACTGGTGTATCGATATGGGCAAGCCCCGTTCCCGGCGACGCCGCAGCCGGCGACGTACGCTGCGCACAACCATCCGGGCCGGAGCACCGTCCAACAAGTCAAGCGAAGATCAGGGATAGGGGGTCCATGAAACGGGGCGGCTTCTTCCACGAGATGCGACGTCGGCGCGTCTGGCAGGTCGCCGGCGCGTACATCGTGCTCGGGTGGGTCGGCGTCGAGATCGTGCTCGAGACGTTCCCGATGCTGGGCGCGCCGGACTGGGTGCCCATGGTGGCCGTGATCGTGGCCTACATCGGGTTCCCCATCGTCCTGGTGCTGGCCTGGGTGTTCGACATCACGCCCCGGGGCGTGGTGGTGACGCCGGAGCTGGAGCCCGATGCGCCGGGCGAGGCGGCGCCGGTCGGCCGGGTGGTGGTGCAGCCCCGTCCCGCCCTGATGGCCGGCGTGTTCGGCGCCGGGATCCTCGTGGCGCTCGTCGGGTTCGGGGCGTACGCCGCCTTCCACCCGGCGGCGCTGCTGCGGCCCGAATCGATCCAGGCCATCGCCGTGCTGCCGTGCACCGACCTGAGCGCGGAGCGGGATCAGCAGCACCTGGCCGACGGCGTGGCGGAGGAGCTGATCAACCGTCTGGGCCGGATCGGTGAGATCCGGGTCGCGGCCCGGACGTCGTCGTTCGAGTTCCGGGGTGCGGGCGGCGGCCTGGACGAGATCGCACGACGGCTCAACGTGGACGCCATCGTGGAAGGTAGCGTCCGCCGGGACGGCGACCGGCTCCGAATCAACGTCGAGCTGGTTGATGTGGCCACCGGGTTCCAGATCTGGTCGAGCCGGTACGACCGCACGGTGGATGACATCTTCGCCATCCAGGACGAGATCTCCGACGCGATCGTCGACGCGTTGCGACTCCACCTGATCCCCGAAGCGTCCCGGCTGGCCGCGGGCACCGCCAGCCTCCGCGCGCATGACGCGTATCTGCTGGGGCTGGCCCGCTGGCACAACCGCACGGCGTCGGACCTCCTTCGGGCACGCGACTACTTCCACCAGGCCATCGCCGAGGACGAGGGGTACGCCCTGGCCCACGCGGGGCTGGCGCTGACCTACGCCGTGCTGCCCCTGTACACGGACGTCGCGCCGGATGTCGCGATGGAGGAGGGGTATGCGGCGGCGTCGCGCGCGCTCGCGCTGGACGCCCATATCCCGGAAGCCCATGCCGCAATCGGACAGATCGCCCAGGGCCTGGAATGGAACCTGTTCGGTGCGGAGGTGGCGTATAGGCGCGCGCTGGACGCCTCGCCCAGCTATGCGACCGGGCACCAGTGGTATGCGGAGACGCTGCTCATGATGGGGCGCCTGGCGGAGGCGCGAAGGGAGGTCGAACGGGCCCTCGAGCTGGACCCGCTGTCCGTCGCCGCGCGCTACGTCAAGGCATACGTCCTCGCCATCGAACGGGACTTCGACGGCGCCCGCGCCGGGTTCGCCCGGCTGCTGGAGCACAACCCGGATTTCACGTTCGGCCAGGCCGGGCTCGTGCTCCTGTGTCTGGCCGCCGGCTGTGATGATGACGCTCGCGCTGCCGCCCCGCTGGCCTACGACGCGCCCATGGCCGGTGTCGTGTTGGCCGTGATCGAAGCGCGCGCGGACCCGACGCTCCGGCCGAGCGCGCTGGCCAGGCTACGGGCCCTCGGAGGGTCCGCCCCGCCTGTCCAGCTGGCCCTCCTCCACGCCGCGCTGGATGACAGGGCCGCGTCGGTGGAGCTGCTGACGCGGGCGTATGATCGGGGCGGGGATCCGCTGCTGCCCCTCTTCCTGGTCCATCCGCTCTTCGACCGGGTCCGGGGCGATCCCGCCTTCCGCCGTATCGCCGGCGAGATCGGGATCGAGGCGCCGCTGTCCCGTGTCGCGGCCCTCTAGGATCGCCGCGCGTGGAACGCTAGGGCGACCCGACGACGGATATCAGGCAAGCGAACCCGCCCCGCGGTCAGCGTCAAGCCGTTCGACACCCATCGCCTGTGGCCGGTAGACCAGGACCGGGATCGGGCTCGCCGCAACGACGCTTTCCGCCACGCTGCCCAACATGATTCGCCTGAGCCCGCCCCGGCCGTGCGTGGCCATGACGATCAGGTCGATATCGTCCCGTCGCGCTTCATCGAGGATCCCGCCCGCCGCGCTCCCGTGCTCCACCACCCGCATCTCGACCGGACCCAGGCTCGGCGGGATATGCTCGGCCGCTACCCGGAGCGACCGCTCGGCCGCGTCCGCCGTTCGCTCGGCCGGATGGAACATGCGCACCAGGCCGCTGTGTCGGGTCACGACCTCGGCCAGCGTGAGCCGGGCGCCCACGACCCGCGCCAGCTCCACCGCCGGCACCAGGGCCTCCTCCGAGAACGACGAGCCATCCAGGGTGACCAGTATCCGCCGGATCGGCAGGATCTCCATGTCGGGACGGTGGAGGAGAACGGGGATGCCGCAGGTGCGGATGAGCTCCTGGGCGGCAACATCGAGATCGGGGTCGATGGGATCTCCGGCGGGCACCATGGCGAGGACCCGCTCACCCTCCGCATGGACGCACCGCGCCAGCGGCGCAAGCACGACCCGGCTGCCCACCTCGAGCCCCGGGTCTGCGGACCGGACCTCGTCGGCCAGGCCGGCAAGCCATTCCACTTCCCGCGCCTCCGCGTCACCGTCACGCTTGTCCCAGGTTTCGACGACGTGTTGGTACCGGTACTGGGGCAAGCCCTCGAGCTCGGCAGGCGCCTCCCGCGGCTGGTGCACGTGCAGCAGCGTGAGCTCGCAGCCGAGCACACGGGCCAGCGTGCGGGGGCGGTCGAGCGCGTCGGGGCCGGCGCCCTCGGGGACAGGGACGATGATCCGGTCGTACATGGGGTCCTCCCGCGTTGACGCGGATGGGTGAACGGGGTGGCTCCAAACCAATGTGTGATGCATGGACCGTGCTGTCTGTAGGAGAAACCCTGAAACGAGGCCGAGCGATTCCCGATCCGCGCTCGACCCGGGCGACCCGACGCTCTGTTGCGCCCGGGTATTCTTCTGGGTACCGTCCGGAATGCCGACGCCCGCCGTGGAGGATTACCTCAAAGCGATCTACCAGCTTGCCGACGACGGCGAGCCGGTGGGCACATCGGCCATCGCCGAGCGGCTCGGCGTGGCACCCGGCTCGGTAACCGGGATGCTGAAACGGCTGGGGCGCCAGGGGCTGGTGGAGCACGAGCGCTACCAGGGCGCATCGCTGACGTCGCGGGGTCGTCGCGAGGCGATCCGCATGATCCGCCGTCACCGCGTGCTCGAGCTGTTCCTCGTCGAGGTCCTGGGCTATACGTGGGACCAGGTCCACGAGGAGGCGGAGCGCCTGGAACACGCCGCGTCCGATGAGTTGATCGACCGCATGGCCGGCGTTCTGGGCGACCCCGAGGCGGACCCCCACGGCCATCCGATCCCCAGCTCGGCGGGACAGCTGCGGGCCGCCGACCTCCCGAAGCTCGACCAGCTCGACGAAGGAGAGCGTGCCGTGCTGCGGCGCGTGAGCGACGAGGATGCCGAAGCGCTCCGTTACCTCGCCCGCCTCAATCTCGTGCCGGGGACCGAGTTGGAGGTCCTGGAGCACACACCCTTCCGGGGACCCGTCCGGATCCGCGTGGGTCGTCGCGAGCAGATGATCGGGCGCGAGCTGGCCGCCCGGCTGTGCGTGGAGCGCCTGGACTGAACGCTAGCGGGTGAGCGCGCGATAGCTCTTCAGGTACCGGAGCGCCGACATGCGGTCGCCCAGCCGCTCATGGACCCTGGCCAGGTTGTAGTGCGCATCCGCGAACGCAGGGTCCGCCAGGATGGCGATGCGGTACGAGTCCGACGCCGCCTGGTACCGGCCCATGTCCTCGAGAGCGAGCCCGAGGTTGAACGCAGCCACGGGGTGCTCCCCGTCCGCGGCGTCCACTGCCCGCCGATAGTGGACGATCGCAGCCTCGGTCGCCCCCTGCTCGTACAGGAGCCGGCCCAGATTGGCGAGGGCGTCGGCGTGGCGCGGGTCGAGATCCAGCACCTTCTCGTACGCCCGGCGGGCCTGGTCCGGGGCGTGGACCTCCAGCTCGAGGCCCACGTCGAGCCAGTGATCCACGGAGTCGGGCGCTCCGGTCGAGCCCTCGTCGACCGCACGGCGAGCGAATGGCTCGACCTGCTCGGCCAGCTCGGAGACGTGGAATGCCAGTCGGAGCTGGCCGGACTCGGCGTCCCAGACGTGACCCTCGTCGTAGGCCACCACCTCGTCGCCCTCGGCCGCGATTCGGATGCCCGTCAGCGATCGGTCCGCAGGTAGCTGGTCCTTGAGCCGACGGAGCGCGCGTAGCACGCGGCGGTGCGGCACGTGAGCGTCGAGGAGGGCGCGGGCCGTGCGCAGCAGGACGAGGTCGGCGAAGCCGAATAGGTAGCAGTTGCCCTTGCCGCGAGCGGGGCCGAGCACCCCGGAACGGGCCAGCGCCCGGATCCGGGCGGGACTCAGACCGATCAGCTTCTCGACCTCGCGCGTGGTGTAACCCGCCATGGCCCGAGTATATATCCTTCCGGGGCACCGCGGGTCAAATGCCCGAACCGGGGTATGCGTCACGGGGAGGTAGCGACGATGACCGAAACCAGGCAGCTCTCATTCCCGGTCGACCCGGCCGGCACCGTGTCTGCGCTGCTCCAACGGCCGCCCGATGCCCGGGCCGTCCTCGTCCTCGGGCACGGAGCGGGCGCCGGGATGCACCACCGGTTCATGGCGCGGATCGCCGCCGAGCTCGCGCGCCGCAGGGTCGCAACGCTCCGGTACCAGTTCCCCTACATGGAGGCGGGTCGTAAACGGCCCGACCGACCCGCGACGGCCACCGCGGCAGTCCGCGCGGCGGTCGGGG
>CAYXJH010000086.1:0-10430 GCA_964465415.1 uncultured Gemmatimonadaceae bacterium | reverse complement strand
CATCGGCGTGGCTGGCTCCGCCCAGGGCGCCGCTCGGCGGCGGCGGGACCGACTCGCAGATGATGCGCTCGAGGGTGGTGCCGCGCGCGTCGTCGAGCGGGTGGGGATGGCGACCCGTGAGCAGCTCGTAGAGCAGGATGCCGAGCTGGTACACGTCGGTCGCCGTCGTGACCGGCTCCCCACGTACCTGCTCCGGCGTCGCGTACTCCGGCGTGAGGAGACGCACCTCCGTGCGGGTCGCCGGAAGCCCACCCGGGATGGCTTCGGAATCGAGCAGCTTGGCGATCCCGAAGTCCACGAGCTTCACCGTGCCATCGGATTCCACGAGGATGTTCGAAGGCTTGAGGTCCCGATGCACGACCAGGCGCCGATGGGCGTACTGGAGCGCGTCCGCGACGGCGAGGAATAGGCGCAGTCGCGCGCGCAGGTTGAGCGCCTGGCGCCTGGCGTACGTTGTGATCGGCTCGCCGTCGACCGCCTCCAACACGATGAACGGCCTGCCGTCCGGCGTCGCGCCCCCGTCCAGCAGGCGGGCGATGCCGGGGTGCCGGAGCGAAGCGAGGATCTGGCGCTCGGCGCGGAATCGGGCCAGCACGTCGTCGGTGTCCAGGCCACGGCGTAGTACCTTCAGCGCGACTCGTTGCTCGTACGCCCCGTCGTCCCGCTCGGCGAGGAAGACGGTGCCGGAGCCGCCGCGGCCGAGCTCGCGGATCAGGCGGTAGGGTCCGATGCGGGTGCCCGGCCGGAGCGGGTCGCGATCGAGAGCGGTCGCCACCTCGGCGAGTAGTGACGGATCGATGTGGAGCGACGCGTCGGCGGCAAGGGTGTCGTCCGGCCCCACCGCGGCGAGCAGCTCCTCGACGGTGTCGCGCAGCTCCCTGTCGCTTCCGCACATCGAGTCGAGGAACGCCCCTCGCTCGGCTGCGGGTTGCTCGAGGGCGTCCTGGAAGACGGCGTCGATACGCTCCCAGCGATGGCGTGGCTGGTCGTCGAAGCGGGACATGTCAGCTCCCGGTGACCTGGCCGGAGATGGGATCGAAGTTCAGCAGGTTGGCCAGATAGGCGCGCGCGCGGGTCCAATCCCGTTCGACGGTGCGCGGGGAGACATCGAGCGCTTCGGCGGTTTCCAAGACCGTCATGCCTCCGAAGAACCGGCACTCGACGACCTGGGCCAGTCGCGGAAGGTTCTCGGCCAGTCGCGTGAGCGCGGCATCGACCTCGAGCAGGTCCGCGGCCCTCGCATCATCCGCGGCCATGCCTTCCTGGAGGGTGACGCGCACCAGGTCACCACCCCGTTTCGCGGCCGCCCCCCGGCGGGCGTAATCCACAAGGATGCTCCGCATGGCGCGCGATGCCACCGCGAAGAACTGCGCGCGCCCCGCACCGCGCACCGGCGTCCCGGCGGCGAGCTTGAGGTACGACTCGTGGACCAGCGCCGTGGTGTTCAGCGTGCGTGCCCCTTCGCCCCGCATGCTCCGGAGGTGACGTTGAGCGATGACTCGGAGCTCGTCGTACAGGAGGTGGAACAGCCGATCGAACGCGGCGCGGTCTCCCGTTCTGCACGCTTCGAGCAACACGTTGATGGGCGGGTCGTTTGCGGCCGGAACCGCTGGCTGAGAGCGCGGCATGATGCGCCTCCCCGAAGCGGCGCGCCGGGCGGGCGGCGCGCCTGGCCGCCGCCACTCGGGCGAACGCAGCTTCCTGGCAGGTTCGACGGTGGCGCTCCGGCGCCGGGGTATCAGGCGCCGGAGGCTCGCGATGCACCGGGAATCTGCCGAGGGCAGCGCCTCGGGGCAACCGTTCAGCGACGCGCGCACAGGATGCCGCCTCTAGGGCGTCCGGATGTCGCCGTTGGCGTTGGCGCTGAACGAGTTGTCCGACTGGTTGAGCGTGCTGGTCTGGGACGCCACGTAGATGCCATACGCCGCGCTGTTTCGGATGATGCTGTTCGTGATGGTAAGCGCCGAGTTGCTCGCGATGTAGATATTGTGGAAACTGCCGCGCCCGCCGTGGGCGATCTCGACGAAGTGAAGCTGGTTCCCGCTCGATTCGATCCACAGTCCCGACCACGCGCCCGCCTCATTGTCCTGGCCGGTGAAGCGGATCATGTTGGTGGGTGTGCCCACGGCGTTGATGGTTGCCCCACTCCGAACCCGGATGGTCTGAGCCCCATCGGCGGCGAGCATCCGGAAGCCCGGCTCCACGATCAGAGCGGTGCGGACGTCCACGGCACCGACCAGGAGGAACGGGACATCCGTGGCCAGCCACGTGTGACCCGACCCCTCGAGGTTCCCGGAGCGCACCTCGATCACGTTCTCGCCGTTGCCGCTGGCCGTGGTCTCCGTGTCGATGTAGCGCATGTGCTGGGCGTTGATGCGCATGGCGCGAAGCTCGTTCCCGCGCAGATCGTTGGAGGAGAAGTCCGGCAGCGACACACCGGGCGCGGTGACGGCGATGCCGTAGTCGGACCCGTCCCGGAAGGTGCTGTTGGTGATGACCACACGGGCGGAGCCCGAGAGGCTCAGGTTGCTGTGATCGCTGCGGCCGCCGTGGGCAACCTCCACGTGGTCCAGCACGTTGTCGGCATCGGATTCGATCCAGATTCCGCCCCAGCTACCGGGCTCAGGCCGCTCCCCGAGGAATCGGATCGGCGCCTCCGCCGTACCCTGAGCGTCGAGCGAGCCGTCCGTGCGCACGCGAATCCGGGACGAGTGCTCGTCCCGGGAGATGAAGGTGGTGCCGGGCTCCAGCGTCAGGTCGGTGCTGATGTCCAGCCAGTATAGCCGGTACGGCACGCCGGGGTTCGGCACGACGTGCGGGTCGCCGGAGAGCGTGCCCTGCCGCACGTCGATCACGTCGGCCGCGTTGTCCTCGAAGACGGAGGCGCGATCGAGGAAGCGCAGCTGCTCGGGGTAGATCCGCGCGGAGGCGATCCCGTTGCCCCGGAACTCGTTGCGCTCGAACTCCGGCAGGGCGACGGCGGCCGCCCCGACCTGGATCCCCCAGTCCTCGCTGTCACGGAACACGCTGTCTCGGATGCGGATCTCCGACTCGTGGGACAGGAAGAGGTTGCTGTAGTCGCCGCCTCCGCCGTGCGCGATCTCCACCCACTCGAGCTCGTTGCCTTCCAGGCCCGACTCGTGCCAGATGCCCCGCCAGAACCCGGGCTCCGTCGTCTGGCCGAGGACCCGGACGGGATCGTCCTGCGTGCCCACCGCCCGCAACACGCCATCGGATCGGATGCGGAGCAGCGCCTGGGCCTCCGCCACGACGGTTACGCCCGGCTCGATCTCCAGGGTCGCGCCGCTGCCCACGTGGGCCCCGTTCGAGCAGAGGACGTACGACGCGCCCACGTCGCGCAGCGTTCGGTCCGTGTTGATGGCGCCGCACAGCGCGAGATCCATGGCCTCGGCGGTGACCGTGACGTTCGGAACGCCCTCGGCGGCCGCGGTCAGCTGCTGCTCGCCGGCGCCCCCGCCGAGCGTCCAGGTCGTCTGCGCTCGCCCGTCGGTTGCCGTGGTCGCGCTGGTCGGCTGAACACTGCCGCCACCGGCGGCCACGGCGAACGTGATGGCCACGCCGGCGACGGGTTGACCGGATGCATCCACGGCCCGGACGACGATCGGATCGGCCAGCGACTGGCCGGCCGCGCCGGCCTGCGCGTCGCCGTCGATTACCTGCAGCTGGCTGGGTGTTGCCGGGGGAGGGTCCGTGGGTGGTGCCGTGGGGCTTCCATTCTCGCACGCGGCGACCAGCGCGAGCAGACCGAGCGTCAGGCCGTATCCACTTCTCATGATGTCTCCTCCAGGATCACATGCGGGCGAGTTCGACGCGCCGGTTGTTCTGGCGGCCTTCCGGTGACTCGTTCGTGTCCACGGGTCGGGTCTCGCCTAGGCCGACGGCCTCGAGGCGAGCTGCGTCTACCGCGTATCGGTCGACCAGGTACCGACGCACCGCCGCGGCGCGGGCTTCGCTCAGGGTCTGGTTCATGTCCGGGTCGCCCACGCTGTCCGTGTGGCCTTCGATCCGGAGGGACAGGTCGGGGTGTGCCCGGAGCGCCTCGCCGATCTCGGTGAGTACGGGCGTGGACTCGGGCCTCAGGCGGTCGCTTCCAATGTCGAACAGGATGCCCCGGGCGACCACGCGGCCCTCGGTCGCCAGGGCGTCGTACAACTCCCTGCCGCCGGCGGCGACCCGCAGATTGGTGAGTAGGGCCGGGTTACTCGCGCTGGCGGGCAGCCGGAAGGTGATCCGGTCCGACCGGCCCAGGTCCGCGTTCGGCACGTTCGCCACCCGCTCATCGTCGAGGTACACCTTCACGTTGGACCCGTCGGCCATCAGCCGCACGGTGTAGATCCGGTTGCGATGCGACTCCTGGGTCCTCGAGACCGCATCGATGCCGCCGCCACGCAGGCCCGCGCGGTAGTAGTAGAACAGGAGTGTCGAGTGACCGCCCTCCGCGAAGGCGGCGGTGCCCGGCCCCCGTCCCCCCGTGTAGTCGAACTCCAGGGTGAAGCGGTCGGGCAGGGACTCGGGCAAGGGCAGGGCGAATGTCGCGTCACTCGTGGCCCGCAGCAGCCGCTCGCCCTGCCAGTCGATGACTTCCACGTTGCCGCGCTGGAATTCGAGGCGTCGCGGGAAGTCTCCCACGTTGTCCCTGGTGAAATCGTCGGCGAAGATCACGCGCTCGCCGGGGATGAAGTCGTAGTTGACCCACGCCCCTTCGCCCGGCCGCAGTGCCGACGAGGGGTACTCGTCCCGCGGCAGCTCGGTCCCCCCGGCATCGGTGACGATGACCTCGCGACCTTCTTCACGCGCGTTCCGCAGACATTCGGTGTCCGTGACCACGCACACGATCGCGTCCTCGACCGCATCCAGCGCCCGGTCTACCGCCTCATCGGCGCGCTGGTCCGCGCGACGCTCCGCCTCGGCCTGAGCGCGCTCGCGGATCCGTCGCGGGATCTGGCTGTCCAGCGGCTCGGGGATCACCGAAAGGCCCACCACGGCCAGCACGAGCGAGGGGATCAACGTCCGATGTTCCAGGGTCATGGTCATACTCCGTCGTTCCAGGAGAGGTTGCGGCGCCCGCACCGACCGCTCGCAAGGCGCGCCGGCCAGCGGCCGAGCGTCGTCTCAAGGGTTCAGACGGAAGAACTCGGAAAAGCCCGCCAGGTGGCAGTGAGGAGACCGGAGACGGTCACGGCAAGAGGGAAGGGTACGGTTGCACCGGGGGGCTCCCGTACGGACGGGAGTCCCCCCGGCCCTAATCCGCTCAGACGACCTCGACCGTGAGGCTGAATCGATCGGCGGCCGGCTCCCCCGGTTCCCAGGCGCGGCCCATGGCCAGACTGAGCTCGGCCCGACCAGAGCCCGTTGCCAGCAGCTTCATCACACGGTGCCCGGCGGCACCGGGTGCCGACCCCGGCTCGTTCTCATCCCGTTCCACGGTCAGGAACGCCGGGATCTCCCCCGACCAGCGATACCCCGTGGTGGGGTTCTCCGGCAGACGGAGCATGATGCGATCTCCGGCGTGGACCCGCACCTGGCGGCCGCGGTCGTCCAGGCCCAGCGTCAGGTCGCTCACCACACGTACGCCTCGTGGATGTGGTTGTCGCTCTCGACCCTCACATTGCATGTGGTGTTCATCTGCCTGGCGTGGCTGAGCATGGCGGTGATCGTGAGGAACGCGCTGTCGTTCGCCGGCGTGACGCGTCGCCAGCCCAGCCCCTCGATGAACGCGTACGCGTTACGGGCGGACGCGTTGCTCCAGAGCGCCGTGACCTTGACCCCGTTGAGCCAGGCCGTGATGGCCTGCTCGCTCTCCACGCCATCCGCCGCCTCCGTCGGCGGGTTGAGCACGGGGGTGTCGGTCTGGGCTACCGCCTGCTGGCTCATGATCTCCTCCATGGTCAGCGTCGGCCGGTCCTCGCCTCCGTCGGCGCTCGCCGCGGCCTCCAGGTCCCGGGGTTGCGCGGTCGGGCGGGTTCGCTTCTGCGTGCGTGGCATCGTCCTCTCCTTCCCTAGGCGTTGCGGTTGGCGATACGCTCAGACCACGTAGACCTCACGGATCTGCTGCTGGTCCTCCAGCACGTTGACGGGCCGGTTCGCGCCCTTGGCGGCCACAAGCTCCATCAGCATGGCGTGCTGGGCCGGGGCCGTATCATCCGCCAGCTTGCGCCAGCCGGTGCCCGTCAGGTGTGCCCACGCGTTGCGCTCCGACTGGTTGCTCCAGAGCCCGCTGATGCGGACGTTGTTCCGCCACTGGCGGAGCGACACCGAGTCGGCGCCGAACGGCCCGTACCACGTCTCGATCTGGCACTCCCCGTACGCGATGCGGAAGAAGCCGCCCTCGCCCCAGTTCGTGCCCCAGCTGTTCTTGCAGATCCAGCAACCCTGGGAGTCGTCGTATCCGACGATCTCCACGCAATGGCCGCCCGCGGAAGCGCCGGACACATGCCGATAGACGCCGGAGCGGTAGCTGAAGAAGTCCTGGTACACGATGAAGCAGCCCGTGATGGAGCCGCGGGTCGAGATCCATTCCTTCATCTTGAGGCGGGTGTCGAGCTTGGTCCGACCCGCGACCCTGGCCAGGGAATTCTCCCATCCCGATCCGACCTGACAGCTCTGCTGCGTGCCGGTGTAGGGGTAGATCGACTCGAACGTCACCCCCTTGTCCCGGGCCTTGTCGAGCGCCGCATCCGGGAACCACCCGTTCTGGCAGTTCCGGCCCTCCTCCGCGCCGTGGCAGTAGAAGAGGTGGGCCTCGGACAGGTCGACCGCGAAATGCTCGTTGTTGATCTGGCGGCGGTACGTGGTCTCCATGACCGCGACTGTTCCGAACGCCACGCACGAGCCACAGCCGCCCTGGTCCTTCACCGGCGTCGTGAAGTTCCTGCCGTTGACGTTCCTGTGGTCGAATGCGGCGGGCGCGGTGATCCCGGATTCGAGCGCGATCGTTTCCATGGTGACGTATGTCGCCGCCTTGTCCGCCCGCACCGCCTCCGCCAGGGTCAGCGCGCCCGGAGGCGGCACGAACCCCAGGCGACGCTCACGCTGCTCCTCGGTCATCTCCGCGAGGGATGTGTGCTCGTCCATCTCCCAGGGACGGCCGGCCTCTTCCAGGTCCGCACGAAGCTGACCCAGGTCCAGTGGTTTGCCCATGTACTGTTTCCTTTCGGCCGTTCAATAGACGTGACGGAAACAAGAGCTGGTGCGCCGGCAGACGGCGCGGCCATCCCGGGCCGGCCGTCCCGTGGGCGCGTGGGTTTGGATCAGGCGGGGAACGGGCGCGTGTGCCGCCGCGTGGCCCAACGGCAGGAAGGGCAGGTCTGACTTGCCCGACCCGGCACATCACGGCTCCTTGGCCCGGAAGGCTGGCCGGTGGAGGTGGCGCAACGGAGGACACGTCGCGCACAGACCGGGGTCAATTCTCCATGATAGGGGCAGAGTTGAGAAACGCAATCATGTTGTTGCGAGCGCGCTTCGGTTCCCGCGGGAGTGGAGGCCGAACCACCGCTGCGCGGCGGCGACGGGCTCCGGCATCGCCGTGATCCCTGATCCGGCATCCGCGCGTATTGTGGGTTGACGCCCGATCACCGTGCGTGCGCCCTGACCCGGAGATGCCTGGATGCCGATCCTCCCGCCTTCGCCTCGCGTCACGCTCGTTCTCGCGGCCGCGGGGATCGTGGCCCTCTCCTGTAGCGACAGCACCGGGCCGACGGCCGAACAACCGCAGTCCATACGCGTGGAGGCGCCGGACCACGTCGCTGGCGGGCAGCCGTTCCAGCTGCGCGTGACCGCCCACGGCAGCAACGCTTCGGTCCCGCTGTCCGGCTTCTCCGGCTCCGCCCATGTGACGGTTTCGAACGGCACCATCTCGCCGGTGTCGGTCCCCCTGTCCGGCGGCGTCGGCACCGTGCAGGCGACCATCAGCGGCGTCTCTGGCGACGTCATGGTGCGAGCGTCGCTGGCGCCGCTGGAGGCCGAGGTGACGCTGAGCGTTCTCCCGGCCGACCGGCTGCTCCTGGGCAATCCCGGCGATCCGGCGGAGTCGGCGATCCCGGAGCTGACGTTCAGGGCCCGGGCCGTGGATTACGCTACGGATCACCCCGAGCTCCCGGGCGTCTACGTCTCCTTCAACACGCTGACGCTGGTGTTCGAGGTCGGTACCACGGTGGCGCAGGCCAACGAGGTGCTCATTGCTCATGAAGCCGAAATCGTCGGGGGCATCAGGGGGGTTGCAGGTCAGGCCGCGGGCATCCTGAACCTGCGGCTGCCCACGACAGCGCATGAGCAGATGGACGCGGCTCTGACAGCGCTGCGCTCCAACGGCCGCGTCCGATCCGCCGTTCAGGACGCGCTGCAGCATGTGGACGCGCTGCCGCCGAAGCCGGCTCAGCCGCCGGCCGGCTCGAATTGGATCTGGTCGCACGAGCCGGGCGGCGGCAACTTCGGTCTGGAGCTGATTCGCGTGCCCTCCATGTGGAACCTGAACAGGAAGGTTGAATACCACACGGTCACCGGCGTGTTGGATATCGGCTTCGCCAGGAACCATCCAGACCTCACGTTCTTCGCTGATCTGACACCGTCCGGTTTCAGCACATTGAACGAAAGCCGGGACCACGGCACGCACGTGGCCGGTACTATCGCCGCCACGTTCGACAACAGCATTGGCGTGGAGGGCATCAATCCGTTCGCGAGGCTTGTGGTCCTTCCCGTCGCACCACCGGTCGATCCCGATGCTCTTCCCCCGAGCCTCGTGAGCTACATCGAGTCCCATCACGGACTATACGAGCTCATCATTCATTCTCCGCCTCCGAGCGTGATCAACCTGAGTCTCGGCCATAGCTGGCACCGCCACGGCATTGACTCCTCCACGGACCCGGTCGTTCAGCAACGGATCCAGGAGGAGGCCGCATCCTTCATCGTGTTGCTCGACATCGCCCGGTCCCGCGGACATCCGGTTCCGTTGATGGTCCTTTCGGCTGGTAACAGCCGGGGTCAACCGGCGGAGTGGAACAGCGGCTACAACCATGCCGGACTGCGAGGGTCCGTTGACGATGTGATCGTGGTGGAGAGTGTCGCCAACTTCCCCACAGCGCCGGGCGGCGCCAGGCCCTCCAGCTTCACCAACAAGGGTGGCCATGTTTCCGCGCCGGGCGGCGAATCTGATGCCGGGGGTCAGCAGATCTGGAGCACAGGCCACAGCCAACTGTATCTCGGTATGGTGGGCACCTCAATGGCGGCTCCCCATGTGACGGGTTTGGCCAGCTACCTCCTTAGCGTGGATCCCGGCCTGTCCAACGCACAGCTGCGGGAGCTTCTGCTCCGCGAGGCGAACACGGTTGAGGTTCCCGGCGGGAGCCGGCGTATCGATGCCTTCGCTGCCGTCATGGATATCGACAGGCTGCGCGGCAACGACCGTGTGCTCCTCATGCTGGTCGATATCGATGACGGGACGCCGGACGGCAACATGCGGATCGACCCGCGGGATGGGACCGAGTTCACCGCCGACGAGTGGGGCGACGGTCAGGTGGACATGCGCGACTTCCGGCGCTGGCGCGACGGCTTCCTGTATCTCTCGGACCGCGACGATCTCGCGCTGGACGGCAGGCCCGACCATCCCAAGAAGGACCTGAACGGAAACGGGGAGGTCACACCGGAGGACGAGCGGATCTACCCCTTCGTCGACCTGAACGGCGACGGGCTCTGGGACCATTCCGCCGCGTTCGTTCCCGGGCTCGGGGAGGTGACTGACCTGGAGATGATGCAGCACCTCTTCGAAGACCACCATTACGCGGCCTCCGACCTGGACGACCTGTTGTACTCGGCGGACATCGCGATCCACCCGGAGAAGCTGCGCAACGCCTTCCCGGGTGCGGAGATCCGCTCGTCGATCCGGCCCGCGGGCAGCGCGGCCGCCCAGGACGACCGGCGCTTCCGCCGACTCCACACAGGCGACTCCGAGCAGGGCGATGGGCTCTGGCAGGTCTACACCGTCGCCTCGTGGACGGACTACACCGGTCTCATCGAGGTGGTCGTGGCCCCGGACGACACGCTCGCCCTCGAGAAGACGTTTTCAGCCCTGCCCGGAGAGGATTCATACTGGGATCCATCCGCGGACTGTTCCGAGTTGGCCAACGTTGCGTCGGTCGGAGCGTTCACGGTCGCGCAGAGCACGGGTATCGTGTGCGTTGTCACGGTTGAGCCGGAGACGGTCACGCTGCCGCCGGGCGCCACCCAGCAGTTCAACGCGACGGTCGTCGCCGTCGGGTCCACGAACGACGAGGTCACCTGGACCGCCACGGGCGGGACCATATCGGCGAGTGGGTTCTATGTCGCCGGGCAGGACCCGGGTGACTTCACGGTTCGCGCGACGAGCCAGGCAGACCCGCAGGTATGGGGCGAGGCCACGGTCACCGTGGCGGTGG
>CAYXJH010000085.1:0-10580 GCA_964465415.1 uncultured Gemmatimonadaceae bacterium | reverse complement strand
ATGCCACCCGCGACCAGGGCGTGGGCTGCGGGTCGGCAGGAGCGGGAGCCGCCAACCGGGTTCGTGCCGACCGCCACCGGACCCACGGACGAGCCAGCCAGCGCGACCGATCAGGCGTCCACGATGATCGCCGTTGCCGACCTGTTGGTCGGGCTCCTGGAGTTTCGGGATGTATTCTTCCGGGGCAGCACGAGCCTTACACGGCTACTCGCGACGAGTATCGCCGAAGAAATGGGTGTCCCGCCGGACCAGAGGATCAACCTCGAGCTCGCCGCGGTCTTGCGGGACCTGGGCCGTTTGGCGATGGGTGGCCGGTTGGTGCCCATGGGTCGATACACGGAGACCGAGGACGCCCGCCGCCGCATCGAGCGGCACGTCGAGCTCGCGCTCCGCCTCCTCGAGGGGATCCGTTTGCCCGCGGAGGTGCGCGCCGCCGTGCGCCACCACCACGAGCGCTGGGACGGTGCGGGCTATCCGGACGCCCTGGCTGGAGACGACATACCGCTTCCCGCTCGAGTCCTGGCCGTCGCCGATTCATTCGCAGCCATGATATCGCCCCGCATGTACCGGGTGCCGCTCAAGCTGCCCGACGCCGAGAAGGAGCTGCGCGACGAGTCGGGGAGCCGGTACGATCCCACCGTCGTCCACGCGCTGTCGCGGGTGCTGGCCCGAAGGGACCAACCGCACCTCGGCTTCGTGCAACGGCACCGCGTCCTGCTCGTCGATACCGACCAGCCTGGCGCCGTCGTGACCGCAGCCAAGCTCTGCTCCGTCGGTTACCTCGCCGAGGTGGCCACGGACCTCGATGCCTCCCGCGAGCGACTCAGGCGGGTTCCGATTGCCGCCCTGGTGCTCTCGGCACCGTCCGCGCATGAAGACGCGGCGGACCTCATCCGGTTCGTCCGTTCGGAGCCGACATTCGCGGCGCTTCCGATCCTGGTGGCCGATGCCGATGGGGTGCCCTGGCGAGTGCGACTGCTCGAGATGGGGGCCGATGTATGTTTCCCTCCCGGCGTGAGCCACGCCGAGATCCAGGCCACGCTGGGAGCAATGGTCCGCCGGACGCTGAACATGCGACCGAGCGATCGCGGGGCGCCCACCGCCGGCGCCGAGTCGCCCTGGTTGGCCCTCCAGGGCGATATCCAGGATTTCCCGCTGACCTGGCTACTGCAGGTGATGAAGTACGACTCGCGCACCGCCGCCATCGCGGTCCAGACCGCGGAGCGGACCGGCACGATCTACCTCAGGCGGGGTGATGCGGTGCACGCCGATCTCGGCGATGGCACACGGGGAGAAGCCGCTCTCCGCTCCATGCTACAATGGCGGAAGGGACGGTTCACCGTCCGACCGGACGCCAGGCCGGACGAAGAAACCATCCGCTCCTCGATCATGGAACTCCTGCTCATGCAGGCCGTGAGCGAGGACCACGCGGCAGCCGGAATCTTCGGGGCGGTGTCGACCGAGGGGTAGGCGGGCGCCGCCCGCGCCCGGTGCAAGAGCCCACTGGCGACCGAGCCGCCAGCGGGCTTCGAGCAGCCTACCGGTTCTTCGACATCTTCGCCTTGGCGCGACCCACGGCTTCGCCCACCTTGCTCTTCGCCTTGCCTGCGACGGACTTGGCCTTCGACGCCGAGCTCGCAGGCTTTTTGGCGGTCGCTTTCTTCGCCGTCGCCTTCTTGGCGGCGGGCTTGGCCTTGGAGGTGGCCTTCTTGGCGGCGGGCTTCGCAGCCGTCTTCTTCGCGGCGGGCTTGGCCGTCGCCTTCTTGGCCGTCGACTTCTTGGCCGTGGTCTTCTTCGCCGCAGTCTTCTTCGCGGTGGGCTTCTTCGCGGTCGCCGACTTCTTGGTCGCGGCCTTCTTGGCGGCGGGCTTCGCGGCAGACTTCTTCGCCGCGGCAGTCTTGGCGGTGGACTTCGACTTCGTCGTCGGGGTCTTCTTCGTAGCCATTGGCCGCTCCATGCGGAAGTGGGTTACTGCGGGGACTTTGAAACATACGCGGGTATCCGACTTCGCCACAAGCATTACGGCACGGCTGGAACCGCGCCGGGCACATGGAGCGCTTCGACTGACGGCCTACAGGTCGAGGTCCATTTCGATCTCCGGCGCCCAGACCGAGGTGGGGCGGACGCGAAAGCCAACCTTCTCGTACGAGCGGATGGCGCGCCGGTTGGCAGGTTCCACCGAGAGCCAGAGCCGTCTGAAGCCCAGCTCGCGACCGAGCTCGACCAGGTGCTGGTTGAGGCGCGTGCCGATACCCGCGTCGCGGACCGTCTGATGCAGGAAGTTGGCGAGCTCGGCCGTGCGGGCTTCAAAGGGTAGCAGCATGCCGTGCCCGAGGATCGCGTCCTGCACGTCGACCACGGCGTGGGCTCCCTGCGCCAGGATCATGTCGAGCCAGCGTGCAATCTGCTCATGGTCCGCCGGAGGGAGCCCCTGGGCGCCGCGCTTCGGCTCGAAGGACAGGTACATCCGATACAGGGCGTCACGGTCCTCTGTGGCCAGCGGCCGGATGACGAACGAGCGACCGAGCTTGTCGGACCCCAGGGCGCGTGCGCTCACCGCGATCCCGATCAAAAACCCAGCCCCCAGCCCGTCACCAGGGGAAGGAGTCGTCGCTTGAGGGAGCGGACCGTGAGGTCGTTCGTGCGCTCGATCTCCGCCCGGCGAGGCGAGGGCGCGACGAAACCGGCGGGATCGCGCAGGGTCGCCGGGATGGGGAGCGCCGATTCCGCCGTCACGTCGGCGCGCCAGGTTTCCGGGATCCGATCCGGCGCCTCATCGCCGCAGAGGGCGGCCCAGGTCAGCGCCCAGGCGCGGGGTACGACCTGATGGATGGCATAGCCGCCGCCGCCTGTCGCCACGATCCGTCCGTCGCAGTGTTGCTGTGCCAGGCCGACCACGCGGATAACGAGCTGCTCGAACAGGGCTGTGGTGCAACGGAGATGGGTGAGCGGATCGAGGGCGTGGGCGTCGCACCCGGTCTGCAGGACCACGATGTCGGGCCGGAACGCCGCCGCCAGCTCCGGGACCACCGCATCGAACGCTGCCAGGAACGAGGAATCCTCGGTCTGGGCCTCGAGAGGGATATTGGCGGCGAAGCCGTAACCCTCGCCCTCCCCGATCTCGTCGATGAAGCCGGAGGCCGGAAACAGATAGAGCCCGCTTTCGTGGATCGAAACGGTCATGACGTCGGGGTCCTGATAGAAGATCGACTGGACCCCGTCGCCGTGGTGGGCGTCGTAATCGATGTAAAGCACCCTGAGGCCGTGCTCTCTCTGGAGCCAGCGAATCGCTACGGCCAGGTCGTTGTAGACGCAGAAGCCGGACGCGGCGCTCGCGTGGGCGTGATGCAGGCCACCGGCGAGCCCCAGCGCCCTCCTCGCCTGGCCGGTGGCCACGAGCTCCGCGGCCGTCAGGGTGGAGCCGACCACGGCTCGCGCCATCTCGTGCATGCCGGGCACCACCGGCACGTCCTCCGTCCCCAGCCCCCACCGCCTGTCGACGGCCGCGGTCGGGTCCCGCGAGACTTGCCGGACCGCCTCCACGTATTCTGCCGAGTGGACGGTGAGGAGCTCGGCGTCCGTGGCATCGCGTGGGACCACGACGGGTCGGTCCGTGCCGCCGACCAGACCCAGCGTGCGAATGAGCGACGCGGTAAGCTCCAGCCTTCGAGGATCGAGCGGGTGACCCGGGCGGAAGCGGTACGCCGCGAGCTCGTCCGCCCAGACGAGGGCGCAGGTCATGCCCGGCATCATAGGAACGCGTTTCACCGGCGGCAACCCGCCGTCCGTCTGCTTGCCGCCCCCCGGACGCCGGCTCATCTTGCCGGAGCCCGCCGCGTCCGCGCGGACGCGAGGGCGTGTGAGCGATCGAGAATCACTCCGGAAAGCGGAGAGCCTGATACATGAATGTACTGGTGCTGAACGTGGGGTCCGCGACCGTCAAGTTCCAGCTGATGCGGACCGATCAGGAACGGATCGATCAGGACCGGGACGAGACCCTGGCGAAGGGGCTTGTGGAACGGATCGGCGGGGAAGCCGTTCTGACGCTGTGGACCGAAGCGAAGGGCTCATGGAGGACCAGCGCGTCCATCCGGGACATCAGGGGCGCGATCGACTGGATCCTGAAGTGGCTGGCATCGGATGACAGCGGCGCTGATATCGCCAGCCTGGCGGACATCGAGGCTGTCGGCCATCGGGTGGTCCACGGTGGTGAGCGGTTCACGCAGTCGGTGCTGGTGAATGACGGGATCCTGAAACAGCTCGAGGATCAGATCGAGCTTGCGCCGCTGCACATGCCATACAATCTGGCCGGGATCCGGGCGGTGAAGGAGTCCCTGGGTGCGGTGCCCCAAGCGGCGGTCTTCGACACCGCCTTTCACAGCACGTTGCCGGAAACGTCCTACCTGTACGCCATTCCCTACCCGTTGTATCGGCGGCACAAGATCCGACGGTACGGGTTCCACGGCACGTCACACCGGTATGTGGCCTACCGGTACAGGAAGCTGACTGGGAAGACGAGGGACGACACCCATCTGGTCACGCTCCACCTGGGCAATGGCTGCTCGGCCTGCGCGATCCGGGCCGGTGACAGCGTCGACACCTCCATGGGGTTCACGCCCCTGGAAGGGCTGGTCATGGGTACGCGGGCTGGGGACGTGGACCCGGCCGTCCTGGACTATATCTCCGTCAAGGAGGGGCTCGACCTCAGGGGCGTGGAGAACCTCCTGAACAAGCAATCAGGGCTCCTGGGCATTTCCGGCCTGACGAACGACATGCGGGAGCTGCTCGAAGAGGCAGAGGAGCACTCGGACCGACGAGCTCAGCTGGCCATCGAGATCTTCTGCTATCGCGTTCGCAAGTATGTCGGCGCATATCTGGCCGCGCTCGGGGGCGCGGACGCCATCGTCTTCACCGGCGGGATCGGTCAGAACGCGCCGGTCATCCGGGCTAAGGCGACGGAGGGGCTGGCCTGGATGGGTCTCGAGCTGGACGCGGACGCGAACGCAGCGACGCGAGGCCAGACCGCTGGGCGGATCTCCGCGGAGGGGTCACGCCTCGAGGCGTGGGTCATCCCCACGGACGAGGAGCTCCTGCTTGCGCGCGACACCGTTCGAATGGTGCTCGGCCTGGGTACCCGAAACTGAAGCACGTGGGGTAATCCACCACACGCCAGCCGGAGAGATTTGGTCCGTTTCCTGACTGCGCGAGCCGCGATGGCGTCGCATATTGACGTTGCTGAACATAGCGACGGTCTTCCGAGAATGCGGCGGAGTCGCGTGAAGCACGCGCCCGGAGGGCGCGGTGAATAGGGACCGGAGAGTCCGCGGAAGACCGACGGCCGGAGGGGAAGGACCCGGTGGCCCGTCCCCTCCGTGACGTACATAGATCCTCCTGGCGAGAGCCGACGGGCCTGTCCGTCGGCTCTCTCTGTGTGCCGCCTCAGACCGCCGGCTGGCTGAACGCCTGCCATGCCTTCACGGCCAGCCACCCGATCAGGATGATGGGACCGACGGTGAAGACCAGGAACGCGGCGAAGCCCAGGAGCCCGAATACGATCTTCAGCGCGACGATGGCCAGAACCCCGATGATCGTCCAGGTGACGATCCTGCTCAGAAGCGAGCGATCTTCGGTCATGTGACCTCCTTTGAATGTCCACCTGCCCGTACGTGCCGATCGGGCACCGGGTTTCATGAGCCGTTGACGCCACAGGCACGGGTCCTGCCAGTTGTTCGGGACGCAACCTTCCCCGAGAATGGTGACATGCAAGGACCCATGACCCGCCTGTTCGAGCGCCGGTTCGGTACCGAGCCGTCATCCGTTCTGGAGATCGGCGCCGACGGGTCTAACCGCACCTATTACCGACTCATCGGGCCCGCCATGGAGACGGCCGTCGGGGCGTATGGTCCGGACGAGGACGAGAACCGGGCGTTCATCTCCTACACGCGTTCTTTCCACGCCGCCGGCTTTCCGGTTCCGGAGCTTTACGGTCACGATGAGGCTGCCGGCGTTTGGCTGCTGGAGGACCTGGGCGACACGACGCTGTTCGACGCCCTGGTGAGCGCGCGTCAGCGCGAGGACGCAGACTTTCCGTCGGCCATGATCCCGGTCTACCGGCGTGTGCTGGAGGTGCTGCCCAGGTTCCAGGTGCAGGGGGCGAAGGTGATCGACTTCGGCGTCGCCTATCCCCGCGCGGCCTTCGACAAACAGTCGATCCGGTGGGACCTCAACTACTTCAAGTACCACTTCCTGAAGCTGGCTCACATCCCGTTCAACGAGCAGTCCCTCGAGCAGGATTTCGGGACGCTGACGTGGTTCCTGCTGCAGGCCGATACCGAGCACTTCCTGTACCGCGACTTCCAGTCCCGGAACATCATGCTCCGCGAAGGCGAGCCGTACTTCATCGACTACCAGGGTGGCCGAAAGGGTGCGGTCCACTACGACGTGGCATCACTTCTTTACGATGCCAAGGCCGGTCTCCCCGATAGTGTGCGGTCGAGCCTCATCGGCCACTACCTGGATGCGCTGTCCGAGCACCTGCCGCTGGACCGGGCTGTGTTTCTCGATCACTTCAATGGTTACGTGATCATCCGTATCCTCCAGGCGCTGGGGGCATACGGCTATCGCGGATTCTACGAGCGGAAGCCACGATTCCTCCAGAGCGTCCCGTTCGCCGCCCGGAACCTCGCTGTCCTGCTCGATCGGGGGCTTCCGGTCGAGGTGCCCGAGCTGGAAACGGTCCTCGGCCGCATCGTCGATCGATATGCCGCAGAATGGGGGGAGGCGGAGGAGCCGGGTCTGACGGTGCGGATCACGAGCTTCAGCTACAAGCA
Source organism: uncultured Gemmatimonadaceae bacterium (assembly GCA_964465415.1). Taxonomy (GTDB): domain Bacteria; phylum Gemmatimonadota; class Gemmatimonadetes; order Longimicrobiales; family RSA9; genus SLCC01. The sequence goes on along the minus strand of CAYXJH010000085.1, from coordinate 3,750 downwards.
TGGCTACCCCGCGGACGCCGGTGGGCATGGCGGGGGGTTCGTTTTCGACTGCCGGGGCCTCCCGAATCCTGGTCGGCAGATCGAGTTCAGCGACCAGTCGGGCCTGGACCGGTCGGTGATCACCTTCCTGGAGTCGCGAGAGGAGCCGCAGATGTTCTGGCGCGGCGTGCGCCAGATCGTGGAGGCCCAGGTAGAGGAGTACCTCCGCCGGGGATTCACCAGTCTCGCGGTGTCGTTCGGGTGCACGGGAGGTCAGCACCGGTCGGTCTACCTGGCCGAGCGGCTGGCGCACCACCTGGCCGAAGTCTTCCCGCAAGTAAACATCCGCGTCGAGCATCGCGAGCGTGACCGCTGGCCGCGGCGATTGCCGGAGCCGGGTCTCGTTCGGGACGAGTGGGCGGCACAGCGCAGGTAGCGCGATGGACGGCATGATCCTCGCCGCCGGACTCGGCACGCGGCTCCGCCCCCTGACGGACCGTACGCCCAAGGCCCTGGTGACGGTCGGCGGCGTGGCCATGCTGGAACGGATCGCGCGGCGACTCATCGCTGCGGGCGTCGATCGACTGATCGTGAACGTGCACCATCACGCGGATCAGATCCAACGCTTCCTGGACGAGGCTGAAGGATTCGGCGTTGATGTGCGGGTCTCCGACGAAAAGGAACGCCCCCTGGAGACGGGCGGTGGCCTCCGGCACGCACGCGCTCACTTCCGCCGGGATGCCCCTTTCTTCCTGCACAACGTCGACGTGGTGACCGAGGCGGACCTGGGCGCGCTGTACGCGGCGCACGTCCGGGCGGGGGCCCTGGCGACCCTCGCGGTGAGCGAGCGGCCGTCGACGCGGTTGCTGGTGCTCGACGAGCTCGGCCTCGTCGGCCGGGTCGATCGCCGACCTGATCGACGCGACGCCGGCGAACGGGTCGCCGCTCGTCCGGCTCACGGCACGACGTGGGCGAAGGCGTTCGCCGGCATCCATGTGATCGACCCCACCCTGCTGGACATGCTCGAGGACGCCGACGCGTTCTCGATCATGACCACGTACCTCCGACTGGCGGCGGCTGGGCAGCGGATTCTGCCCCACGACATCGGTGACGCTTTATGGCTGGAGGTGGGCGACCCCGAGCGCCTCAGGCGGGCGCGCGGGTTGCTGCGGCACGGGAACGGCGGGCACTCTAGTCCACCATCCGATTCATGAAGGCACGCTCGTCGGGTGTCAGGCTCCCGGGCCCCTCCGTGTCGATCTTGGACCGGATTCGCTCGACCTCCTGGCGGTTGATCTCGTGAAGGCCATCGATCCGGATCGCTTCCCACCGCTTCTCCTCACGGGCGGCCTTGCCGGAAATCCGCTCGATGGCGGACGGCTCCGCGCCCGGCGTCGCCTTGCGACGGAATGAGGCGGACCGCCGTTCGCGTAGCCGCAGATACAGCCAGCCTCCCACGAACCCGCCCAGGTGGGCGAAGTGCGCGACGCCCGCGCCGGCGCCGGTGAACCCGAAGTAGATCGAGATAGCGGCAAGACCGATGACCATGACCCGGGACGGTACCGGCAGAACGGCATAGATGTAGATCCGCTCGTGCGGCCAGTAGCGCGCGAAGCCGTAGAGCACCCCGAAGACGGCCCCGGATGCGCCGACGATCGCCGCGCGCGGCTCGAAGACGAATGAGAGGAGCGCGCCGGCAAGGCCAGCGAGAATGTACATGAGGATGAAGTCGCGGGAGCCGATCCTCGCCTCCAGGCGCGGGCCGAAGAAGAACAGCCCGATCATGTTGAAGAGGATGTGCATGAAGCTTCCGTGGAGGAACATGTAGGTGATCAGGGACCAGGGTCGCTGGAAGATCTCCACGGGCACGAACATGAGCAGACGGAACCATATGGTCCCGGGTTGGGCCAACAGGAACACGACCACGTTGGCGACGAGGAGCCGGAGCACCCAGGGCGTCATCGAGATCCTTTCAGGTATCGAAGCCGATTCGTGAGGCGACTCAGCCTAATCGGGCTTGAGGGGGGCGGCAACCGTCCGGAGGGTACACACGTGCGCCACCGGCCCCGATTGCAGCCAGTGGCGCGTTCCAGAGTTGTGGAGCGGTCGCCCGGGTCAGTCCGTGCGGCGCTCTTCGATCTCCGCATCCAGCTTGCGCTCGCGAGCCTTCTCGACCTTCTCTTGCGCGCGCGCCTCGTCCTGCTCGGCTTCGCCCTTCGCCTGCTTCAGGCGACCCTCCCGTTCCATCTCGCGGTCGCCGAGCATGTCGCCCACGGCTTCCTTGATCTTGCCGCCCAGGTGCTCCGCCTTGCCCTTGCTTTCGTCCGCCATGTCGCCTCCCGATGCTTCAGATGAGTGCCCATCATCGACATCCTGAGGGTGCAATCCACATGCCGACGGCTCCCTCCCAGCCGACCGACCGAGCACGGCCCGTCATGGACCGGACACACCCGGGCAGCGTATCTTTGCGCATGATCCTGGATCCGACGACCGACCCGATTCTGACCCTTCTTCGCGCCCGCTCCACATCGATCCGGCGGGTCCGATACCGCCGCAACCGGACCGTCCTGCTTTCCGTATCCCGAGACGGCCGGACGCTGAACAGTCACGAATGCTTCAGGGAGGCGCCGCGCCGGATCCTGGAAGCCATCGCGGTGTTCGTCACGGTATCCCGTCGCTCCGCCGAGTACCGGCGCGCGCTCGCGGCGATCCAGGAGTGGGAGGGCGCGGTTCGCGGGCTCGAGAACGCGCGCCGATCGCGTGGCCGTCGACGCGCTCGGACGAACGGGGGAGACGTGGACGAGCTGAACGCCCTCTACGACCGGTTCAACGACGCCGAGTTCGGAGGACGCCTTCCCGCCATCCCGCTGAGGTGGAGCCGGCGGATGACCCGGGCGCTCGGGACGATCGCGTACGGGGAGGCTACAGGAGGCAGGACGGTCCGGGAGATCGCAATCTCTGCCGACCTCCTGATACCCGGCAATGAAGCGGCGCTCCGCGACACGCTCCTCCACGAGATGGCGCATGCCGAGGCATGGCTTCGTCACGGTCACCGTGGACACGGTCCGATCTGGCGCAGTATCGCGGAGCGGGTTGGTTGTGCGCCCGCGGCCCTGACGCGGGACCCCGTTCGTCGACGGCGCCGACGGGGCTCGAGGTGGCACATGTCGTGAAAGCGGAGCGCGTCAACGAAACCGGTGCTGCCGGGGCGCGTAGGGATGACGGCGGGCAGTGCCCGCAGCCGATACTTCCTGAGGAGGCCAACGTGGAGCAGAACAAACAGACGGGTGATCGTCGCGACCCACTGGCGGACCTCGAGGCGCGTGTGGACGCGGCCATCGATGAGGTTCGTCCGAAGATGAAGCGGGCATTGGAGGAGCTGGATGCCAGGGTCGACGCGGCCATGGCCGAGATCCGGCCGCGCGTGGAGGGCGCCATGGAGGATGTCCGTCCGCGCGTCGACAAGTTCCTGACCGATGTCCAGCCACGCCTCGACTCCGTGCTGCGTCGCGTGGAGACCAGGATCGCCGAGTTGCGTCGCGACCTGGAGAACCGGGCTGCCCGGCCGGACAATGTCGAGCCCGTTGGCACGCTTCCCCCGACGTCGGACCCCGCGGACACGTCCTCGGACGGACCTCCGGGCGCGGACGCGGCCGCGGGCTCCGACGAACCGGGTTCCTCGACCTGAGCCGGAAGCCGCGCGGGCACGTGCGCTAGCCACGCTCCTCCGGGCCGGGGCACTGGCTCGGCCGGCACGTGTCCGGTAGTTTC